>CAIQXR010000143.1 GCA_903875815.1 uncultured Actinomycetes bacterium | reverse complement strand
GTTGATCAAACCAGGAGTGGTGATGAGGTCGGTAATTCCCTGGACGCCAGAGAGAAGAACTTGATCTGCGCTTCGGAAAGCTTCGAGCTGACTGATCGAACGATCAGAGATCGCAAGGAGACGATCGTTTGGAATAACAATTAGAGTGTCGACAGTTTCGCGCAGTTCGCTAATGCCTTGTTCAGCTTGGGAAGTACGACGACGACCTTCGAAAGTAAATGGACGAGTGACAACTCCGACAGTCAATGCACCGAGATCCATAGCAATCTTTGCAATGACTGGTGCGCCACCTGTACCGGTACCGCCACCTTCACCAGCAGTTACAAAAACCATATCTGCGCCGCGCAAAACTTCTTCAATTTCTTCTTGATGATCAAGTGCCGCTTGGCGACCGATCTCTGGAGCTGCGCCAGCGCCGAGGCCGCGAGTAAGTTTGCGACCGATATCTAATTTCACATCAGCATCACTCATGATGAGTTGCTGTGCATCGGTATTGATTGCAATGAACTCAACACCTTTGAGGCCGGCTTCAATCATTCGATTGACAGCATTAACGCCGCCACCACCAACGCCAACAACTTTGATAACTGCTAAGTAGTTCTGTGGTGTCGCCACGTTCTGCCTCTTCCCTGTACCTAAATCTCTACTTGAGACTTATGGTTAGCACGTACTTGATTTGGCAAAAGTACGGCGAGAGTGAAGTAAGAGCAACGATCGACACGAATTAATTGCAGCAATTACTTTGCTGTCGGATTAGATGGTTGCGAGAGATCTATCGCACGAACTTTCTTATTTTCTGGCAGTGCCAAAAGTGCCCGTAAAACCTTTGCTTTTATCGCTATCGCCGAACTATCGCCCCAGTTAATTTCCACCGATGGCGCCACCACTGAACTTGTCATCACCAGTGATTGAAGTGAGGAGACGTGCAAGCTGAGCAGTGTGCCGCGAAGATCGCTCGGTAGTTCGGCAATTAGTGTGGCGGCTGCTTGGCGAGAGGGTTGGTCCTGATTCGCGAAAGTAACTGATGGCAGCGCACTTAACGAATCAGGCGAGTGAAAAATATTTCCGGCGGCATCAAAAAACTGCATCGTTCCATCGCTGCCAGCAAAACCCGCCACTGCTACTTTTTCTCGGAGCGCAATTCCGACTTTCCCACTCAGCCAGTTTCGCGAAATCGAGACGCGTGCAATCCAATCGATGGAAGAGATCACTCGATCAACAGCCTGGACATCCACTCGTGCCATTCGCTCCCCCATATGGAGCGAGATTCCCGCAGCGGCAAGTTTCTCGTTGATGGCAGCCTGATGCGTGCTTCCCGATATCGCCACAACTTTCACTTGAAAGAGATTAGACCAGCCAAGCCCATAAGAAATTCCGCCTACGGCGGCGAGAAGAATTACCCAGAGGAGAGTTCGCTTTGCCGGGCGCATTAGGACTGTGAATCCGGATATTTCTCAACAAGGGATTGCAGAATCACGGGAGCGAGAGCATTCACATCGCCCGCTCCCATGGTGACGATCAAATCCCCTGGCTGTGCCATTTCCACAATCTGTGCCACTGCCTCCACCATCGAAGGTTCGAACCGCGTCGATGTTGCTGCCATTTCACGAGTAATAATAAGTGAGGAGACACCCGGAATTGGAGCTTCACTCGCTGCATAAACTTCAAGCAGAATTGAAAAATCTGCCAAAGATAACGCCTGCGCAAATTCTGATGCGAATGCTTGAGTGCGCGAATAGCGATGCGGCTGGAATATTGCCAAAACTTTCCCCGCACCCACAAACCTACGCGCCGTTTCCAATGTGACGGCAACTTCTGTGGGGTGGTGGCCATAATCGTCGAGAACCTGAATTCCATGCACAACGCCCTTTGACTCAAAGCGTCGCCGAGCACCCGAAAAAGTCGCGAGGCCCGCTAATAGATCATTGATTGGGGCACCGGATTGCACGCCAGCAACCAATGCAGCCAGAGCGTTATAAAGATTATGTTCGCCAGGAATCGAGAGCTGCAACTCTCCGAGTACTCGACCTCGATGGGTTACACGTGCGCTCGAGCTCTTTGCTGAAAGCGAGATGTGCGAGAGGCGGTAGTCGGCGGTGTCGCTGCTTCCATAGGTGTGGATGGAAATTTCCGAGCGAGGATGCGCTTCGAGAAGTTCT
>CAIQXR010000142.1 GCA_903875815.1 uncultured Actinomycetes bacterium | reverse complement strand
GTGGTGTGCTTCATCGCCCGTGACGGTAATGGCGGGGCCATCGGCGATCTCTGGCACGAAGAAGAGGGAGAGCATGGCCGTTAGTTATCGATTGAAGGCATCGCGAAAGCGGGAGAAGAGGCCGGCTGCGCTCTTATCGTTTCGGGTGTGAAGAGTGAAAGCGCCGGGCTTTTCGCCACGAAGGTCCGCGAGCTTCTTCAATAGGTCTTCTTCGTCTTTCTTTAACTTAGTCGGCGTATGTACTTCGAGGTGAACTATTAAATCACCACGGCCACCGCTGCGTAGCTTGGTCATTCCCAAATCTTTCAGTACGACAGTAGAGCCACTTTGCGCTCCTGGCTTTACTTCCAGAGTACGCGGACCATCCAAAGTTTCAATCTCGAAAGTTGTTCCCAGTGCTGCCGCCGACATCGAAATATCTACTGAAATATGAAGAGTGTGGCCATCACGAATCAGGAAGTCGTGTGGTTGTTCGACGATTTCGATATAGAGGTCGCCCGCAGGCCCACCGCCAGGTCCTACTTCGCCAGCGCCTGACATATGGATGCGATTTCCGGTCTCCACCCCGCCCGGTACTTTCACTGTCATAGTTTTGCGGGCGCGTACTCGGCCATCGCCAGCACATTCACCGCATGGATCGGAGATAACTGACCCATAGCCCTGACAATTACTGCACGGGCGCGAACTCATGACTTGGCCGATAATCGACCGCGTTACTTGTTGGATCTCGCCGCGGCCTTTACAAATTCCACATGTCGATGGGCGTGAGCCATTGGCGCAGCCACTTCCCTGACACTTCTCGCAGATACTCGCCGTATCCACACTGATCTCACGATCGACACCAAAGCATGCTTCGAAGAGATCGACTTCGATACGCAGAAGTGCATCTTGGCCTTCGCGCATTCGAGGACGTGGTCCACGTTGCGAGGCTCCCCCACCAAAGAAGGCATCCATGATGTCCCCGAAGCCAAAGTTCGCGCCACCGAAACCGCCACCCCCGAAGGGATCGCCGCCCATGTCATACCGCTGGCGCTTTTCGGGATCGCTCAATACTTCGTAAGCAGTCGTAATATCCTTGAATTTTTCCGCAGCCGATGGATCGGGATTGATATCAGGGTGATACTCCCGCGCAAGTTTGCGGTAGACCTTTTTGATCTCATCAACAGATGAGTCGCGGCCCACGCCGAGAACTTGGTAATGATCAGCCATTAATTAATCGCTCCTGGGTAAATTCTTAAGTCGGAATTATCGCTACGAATCACAACCGATGTTATTCGGTAAAAAATCGTTCGACATAGCGGGCCACTGCGTGGACCGCTGCCATGGAAGATGCGTAATCCATGCGCGTGGGGCCAAGAATACCGATTGCGCCCTTGGCTTGCTCGCCGGCGCCATAGCCGACGGAGACCAGACTCGTGGTTTTGAGAGCACTTTCGCGTTGTTCTTCACCGATCCGCACGGTGACCGAGCTATTGGCATCGGAGAGCAACCGTAGAAGGACAACCTGCTCTTCAAGGGCTTCCAAGATGGGATGCAGAGCGGCTGCCTCGTCATGATTGGATTTCGCCAAGTTGGCAGTCCCAGAGAGGATCACTTTCTCTTGTGATGGCACTTGCACTACCGCGACTTGCTGAGTGATTTGCGCTAATAATTTACTGGCTCGGGCCGCGACATCTTCAATGTGCGTTGCACCTTCCATGAAACTTTCAATCGCACGACGTTCGGCATTGGAGAGCGGCTTGATAGCAGCAATGCGATCGACGAAGAGTCGGTAACCGCTATTGGTGGGAATTCGACCAGCGCTGGTATGTGGCTGGGTGATTAAACCAGCATCTTCCAGAGCTGCCATATCGTTACGAATAGTCGCTGGTGAAACTCCCAGCGAGTGGCGCTCGGCAATCGATTTAGAGCCAACCGGCTCCTGCGTTTGAACATACTCGTCCACAATGGCTCGAAGAATCTCGAGTTGGCGGTCGTGCATCGGTTGCATGGGAAGAAGGTACTACAACAAGATTTCGCGCACGATGAGATCGGCCACTAGCCGGCCTTCGTCAGTCAAAATCAGAGCGCCGCTATCCCACCCTGCTTGGTCGAGCACGCCGCGGTCCAGAAACTCGGCTGCTCGCCCTTGTTGATCTGCGGTGAGAGCCGAGAGCGCCAAACCGTCGCGCAACCGGATGCCCAACATAATTTTCTCAGACTCTTTTTCGGAGTCGGTGAGGATCTCGGATTCATGGACCGGTGAGGTTCCGGCAGCAATTCGATCACGATAAGCCTTAGGGTGTTTTACATTCCAGAAGCGTTTGCCATCTAGGTGCGAATGCGCGCCTGGGCCTACTCCCCACCAATTGGCATTTATCCAATAAGCCATATTGTGCCGCGAATAGCTACCGGGCTTTGCCCAATTGCTTAATTCATACCAAGTGAAACCTGCAGCTTCGAAAGCACGATCGGCAAGCAAATATTTCTCAGCAGTTTCATCATCATCCGGAATAACCACTTCGCCGCGTTTTACTTGGGCACCAAGTTTGGTGCCATCTTCCACGATCAAGGCATATGCCGAGATGTGGGTAATCGGCAATGAAAGTGCCACATCCAGAGTGCGTTGCCAGTCAACCAGAGATTCTCCTGGTGCGCCATAAATTAGATCGACACTGACTTCATCAAAACCTGCTTCGCGCGCCCAGGTGGTTGCCTTGGCAACATTTTCGGGATTGTGGGTGCGATCTAGTGCAGCCAAGACATGAGGGACGGCGGATTGCATGCCAAAGGAGATGCGATTGATGCCGGTGACTCGTAATTCTCTCAGTGATTCAAGTGAAACGGTATCGGGATTGGCCTCAATGGTGATTTCACAATCGGTTGTGATTTCAAAGAGTTCAGAGATTCGCTGAATAACTCGCCCTAAATCGTTCGGCGCCATCAATGTGGGCGTACCGCCGCCAAAGAAAATGGTCGGAACAAATCTTGCCGCCGAGTCTGCGCGAGCTTGCTCCACTTCAGCGATCATGAGATCGATATAGCCTTCAGAGACTTCGGCAACACCCGAGCCAATCTTTAACTCGCCAGGTGTGTAAGTATTGAAATCACAGTATCCGCATCGCTTTACGCAGTAGGGAATGTGCAGATAGAACGAGAGTGAATCGGCGCGCGAAGCGGCCACGATTACTTCTTCTCCTTGTTCTTATCTCCATCTGTATCAGTGGTGAGAGCAGCAATGAAGGCCTCTTGTGGCACTTCGACTCGGCCCACCATCTTCATGCGCTTCTTGCCCTCTTTCTGCTTCTCGAGGAGTTTGCGCTTACGAGAGATATCGCCACCGTAACACTTAGCAAGAACATCTTTGCGGATCGCTCGAATGCTCTCACGAGCAATAATTCGAGAACCAATGGCTGCTTGAATCGGAACTTCGAATTGCTGGCGCGGAATGAGTTCGCGCAACTTCGATGTCATCATGACGCCGTAGGTATAGGCCTTATCTTTGTGAACGATCTGACTGAAAGCGTCGACTTTCTCGCCCTGAAGCATGATGTCAACCTTCACTAAGTCACCTTCGGCTTCACCGACCGGTTCGTAATCCAATGAGGCATAACCCTTGGTGCGAGATTTCAATTGATC
>CAIQXR010000141.1 GCA_903875815.1 uncultured Actinomycetes bacterium | reverse complement strand
TCGATCGGCGAGATCACAGAGTCATCTCTGAAAGATCGTCGCATCTTGGGTGAAGAAGGATTCATCTCGGTAGTGGTCGTCGTTGAATCACAGACCGGCAAGATAGTGGCTGGTCCGGATATTCATGCCCGTGGATTTACCGAAGATAATGCGCTCTTTGATGAAGTAAAGAGCAAAATTGAAAAGGCGTTGGCCCAATCTGTTGCCAATGGCAACAATGCAACGCACCAATTGCAACAAGTCGTCCGACGTACCGTTGGATCATGGGTGGGCGATGAACATCGTCGTAAGCCAATGATCGTTCCGGTCGTGATCGAGGTCTAGTAGTAATTCGGCATTAACGGCGCGCCTGCCACAAGCGGGCGCGCTTCTTCTTTAGGGTTGGGCATCATGGCCGCAAGAAAATCCCGTAAAAAGTCGACTCGTACCTCGAAGTCGACACAATCACCTGCCGCAAGCTTTGCTCGCGTTCTGGTGAAAATTTGGCACACCTTGGCCAAGGGATTTGGCGCTTCGATCCGATTGGTTTTCCGAGGATCGCACGATCTTGATCCAGCACACCACAAAGATGGTTGGGCGCTTGCTGTATTGGTAGCTGGTCTTATCTCTGCTGGGGGAGTTTGGTTTCATCTCCATAATTTCATTGGCGATGGAATCTACGCCGTTATCTATGGCGGTATTGGACGCATTGGTTATCTCGCGCCACTGATCTTTGCAGTATTCGCTTTTCGGATTTTCCGTGCGCCAGATCATGGCCGCGCCACTGGCCGAATTTTGGTCGGAACACTCTTTCTACTCACTAGCGCCACCGGCTTAGCTCATATCTTTGCTGGATCAGTCGGCACTGGCGCGACCGCAATTCGCCACGGCGGTGGACTTCTTGGTTACGGGGTTTCCACTCCACTTGTAGGACTTGTTACTAACATTTTGGCGATCCCACTCCTTCTCCTCATCTTTGGCTTTGGATTGCTCGTCGTTACCGCAACGCCTTTCTCTAAAGTTGTTAACTTTGTTAAATCGATCTTCGGCAAAGGCAGCGCAGCGATTGCAGCGCGCCGCGAAGCTGGCGAGGACGAAGAATTTGAACTCACCGATACGCCACCTTTCGAAACTCCGCTCGTCGCTGGCTTCCAGCACGACGACGAAGAAGAAGAGATTGATGAAGAAGAGTTCGACGAAGAATTTACCGTTGAGTTGCCACGCCCCATCGAGGATGCTGCTCCTAAGGTAGTTAAAGCAACGCCACCGGCGCCAACTGGTCCCGCAAAGCAGATGCTGCTCACCGCCGATACGCCGTATCAATTACCACCGATGGATCTCTTGAAGCTCGGCCCAGCTGCGAAAGCGAAGTCGAAAGCAAATGAGACTGTTGTTGCAGCCCTCACCCAAGTTTTTGAACAGTTCAATGTTGATGCCAGAGTTACCGGCTTTATGCGCGGCCCAACGGTTACTCGCTATGAAGTGGAACTCGGTGGGGGAGTAAAGGTCGAGGCGATCACTGCGCTCTCTAAGAATATTTCCTATGCAGTGGCAAGCGGTGATGTTCGAATTCTCTCGCCTATCCCTGGCAAATCAGCGGTAGGTATTGAGATTCCTAACGTAGATCGCGAGATGGTGACGCTCGGCGACGTGCTTCGCTCTGGCGTAGCGACCGGCGACCCACACCCTATGGTGATCGCACTCGGTAAAGATGTTGAAGGTGCATTTATCTGCGCCAACTTAGCCAAGATGCCGCACTTACTTGTTGCTGG
>CAIQXR010000140.1 GCA_903875815.1 uncultured Actinomycetes bacterium | reverse complement strand
TTCAGGCGCAGATGCGATTGCCGAATTACTTAAACTCCGCGGCAATCGATTCTCATCTCTTGTGATTCGAATGGCCGGACCGCTAGCCCGCCTTGGCTATCGCTGGGTTGCTTCCCATCGCAACTCATTCCTCATAAGGAAATGGACTAATTTCTTAAAGTAGCGAGCTTCAAGATGGGCCGCTCGAGGAGATAGAAGCTAGCGAGAGCAACGGCAAGGAGCTTGGCGAAGAAGATCCAGAGTGGACCAACTGTTCCCATGGTGAAGTGGCCGCTAGCGATAAAGATCATTGGCAAGTGCCAGATATAAACGGAATATGAGATCAGGCCGATGAAGGCCAGTGGCTTGAACGCGAAGATTCGATGGAGGCCTCGAGCGAACCAGCAGACCTTACGTACTTGCTCAGAGAGAATCAGGATGAGCAACGCCGTAGATATTCCAGCGAGCGGCGGATACTGAGTCGTGATGGTGAAGAAGATGAAAATCGCTAGCCAGGCATAGAAGAGATTGCGATATTGGGCAACCAACTTCTCCAACTTTTCCCGGTGGAGCGCAACAAGTGCTCCAACCAAAATGATGCTGGGGCGAAAGACGACAAGGTTAAAAATGCCATCGTGATTGAAATTAAAAGAGGGTGCGGCTTGGCGCCAACCTAAGAACCAGATGACCGCTAACCAAATGCCCAGCAGGAGCGTTAATCGATTCTTCTTGAGAAATTTCAGTCCCAGCAATAAGACAATCGGAAATATCAGATAAAACTGCTCTTCGGCTGCGAGTGACCACATTGGTCCAAAGACTCCGCCCCAGTGATAGAAATTTTTGATGTAGAGAACGGATTGCACAGCTGGCCAACCGCTAGGAAAGTTCCATTCTCCGCTGAAATAGGCCGAGACCCCGATGACGCTAATAAGAAGTATGGGATAGAGGCGCGCGACTCGGCGACGATAAAAGGTGCGAAGGCTAATGGATTTCTCTTTATAAGTAAGAAGGATTTGAGTAATCAGAAAACCCGAAAGGGCAAAGAAAATATCAACGGCGAGAAAACCGCGACCCCCTAAGTATTGCTTGCCGACATATCCCATATGGTGAAAAACAATAAGAAGAATCGCGATGCCACGAATACCGTCGAGTTCTGGGCGATAAGTGATGCTCTTGCCGCGGACTTCTGATGGCGCTTTGAGCGTGAAAAGAGCGATTCGCATTCATTAATTAAAGCAGTCTCGTCCCAGGTCTTCCATAAGTTGGGTAAGTGTGTTTGGCTTTCATTCCGTCCACCGAAAGGGAGAGAAAATGGCACAAGTAGTAGAGCGCACCGTTTGGAAAGTGCGTTATGGAAAAGATTCAGCTGTTCGTGAAATGATGAATGAATTCAAAGCACTTGTGTTAAAACTGGGCGTCAGTAAAGTTGAGATTCAGTCAGGTCTTGCTGGCAAAGATGTTGGCAACATCATCATGTACCAGTACTTCAAGAATGCTGAAGATAATGGTCGCCTCAATGATGCCTTTGGCGCCGATCCTGACATCAAAGCATTTATGGCAAAGCGCGCCAAGATGGAACAAGACGCTGATCTAATTTCCCATGACCTCTACGTTATCGAGGAGTAAGCACAATGGCTAAGCGCGTATTTGCCAATTACTACTTCCGTACTAAGTATGGTCAAGGAGCGAAAGCGACTGCCTACTTTGAAGAGTTAAAAGCTGAAGCACTCAATCTCGGCATCATTGATGTTCGAATGGGTCTCTGCGAGATCGGTACTCATTCACCTTCGACCTACTTCTCACTTACCTTTGAAAGCGCTGATGCCTTCGGAAAGCAGTGGGGTGGCGGTTCAGAGTACGAAGCGAAAAGCGCTGGCTGGACAGCACTCTGGAAGAAAATTAATGAAGAACCCAACCAAGTCTTTGAACGTGTTGGTTCAGATTTAATTTACGAGCGCTAAATAATTTAACGGCTGCGCTTGGAGAGTCGGTCGTAATCAAGAACGACGACTGCGCGCGGTTCTAGGCGAACCCAACCTCGTCCGGCGAAATCAGCGAGAGCTTTATTCACAGTTTCGCGAGATGCGCCGACGAGTTGGGCAAGCTCTTCCTGTGTGAGTTCGTGATTTACATGAAGGCCATCATCTTTGGTAACGCCAAAGCGAGTGCCGAGATCAATGAGCGCCTTTGCGACTCGACCAGGAACGTCTGAGAAGACAAGGTCGGCAAGTGCTTCATTGGTGCGGCGCAGACGCTGTGCCAAACGACCGAGGAGCTGTAATGAAACTTGTGGGTGAGCGGTAACCCAACCAATAACTTGATCGTGGGCAAGTGCGAGAAGACGAGTATCGGTCACAGCAGTTGCTGTCGATGTGCGTGGGCCGGGATCGAAGACAGAGAGTTCGCCGAACATTTCACCGGGTCCCAAGATGGAAAGTAAGTTCTCTCGACCATCGCCACTCGCGGTACCGAGTTTGAGCTTTCCTTCGAGAACTACGAAGAGGCGATCGCCGGGATCTCCCTCTTTAAAAAGTGTCTGGCCTTTATTTACTTTGACGGGAGTCATCGAGCCGCGAAGTGATTCGGCTTGTTCGTCATTGAGCGCGCTAAAAAGTGGGGCGCTGCGGACTACGGCATCATCATTTTGGGAATTCTTAGTTGTGGCCACGGGCTGACGATACCGCCAGAGGGAGCCCAACTTCCAATCGAGATTATTAGGCAAGATAGATTGAGCACATGGAAGCGTCGGCGCGCGAGGCGAGAGCGATATATAAGGCTCTCACAAAGACCTACCCCGTCGTTCGCTGCGAACTCGACTTCACCAATAATTTTGAATTATTAGTCGCCACTGTACTTTCGGCCCAATGCACCGATAAGCGAGTCAACCAAGTAACACCCAAGCTCTTTAAGAAATTTGGAACTCCCAAGAAGATGGCTAGCGCAGATTTACTAGCCATTGAAGAGATTATTCATCCGCTTGGCGTCTTCCATGCAAAGGCGCGAAGCATTCAAGGGCTGAGTAGAAAACTTGTCGAAGAGTTCGACGGCGAAGTGCCGGGACGATTAGAAGATCTCATCACCCTTCCTGGCGTTGGGCGCAAAACGGCCAACGTCGTTTTAGGTTATGGCTTCGGCGTTCCGGGCATCACCGTGGATACGCACTTTGGCAGATTGGCTCGCCGCTTTGAATGGACTGACTCGGAAGATCCAGTAAAAGTAGAGAAGGAAGTTGGCGAACTCATTCCGCAGAAAGAGTGGACCAATCTTTCGGGTCGATTGATTCTGCATGGTCGCCGTGTCTGTTTTGCGCGCAAGCCTGCCTGCGCCGCCTGCACCTTAAGCAAACTCTGTCCCTCATTTGGAATTGGGGAAATGGATAGAGTGACCGCCTTATCGATGGTGAAAGTGGAGGCGGATTTCCGATGAAGAAAATATCAATCTGCGCCCTTGCGTTGCTACTACTCGTCACTGGTTGCACGCCAAAATCGAAGATCACCTATCAGCCAGGCAAAGTCGTCGACTGTACGACCATTCCCTATTTCATGCCCGATAACACCATGGCAATGTCCAATCAATCACTTCCCTGTCTCGATGGATCGCACGGTGATTACCGACTTCGCTTTAAAGGCCCCGTAGTCGTCAACGTCTGGGGATCGTGGTGTGGTCCATGCGAGCAGGAGATGAAATATTTCCGAGCACTCGCCGCCACGAAGAAAGTACCAATCGTGGGAATCGATGTGGAGGAGGCAAATATGAAGATGCCTCGCCAATTTGTTGTGCGCGAAGGTATGACCTGGCCAAGCCTCTTTGATCCCGACGGCCGTACTCGTTCCTATTTCGGAATGGGCGTTCCCGTCACCTGGTTTATCGATGCCACCGGCACTGTGGTTCATAAGCAGATCGGCGTAATGACTTCAGCGAAGCAACTCTCTGATCTACTCGGGCAATATTTGGGCGTGAAGGTAGAGTTGAAAGCATGAAGAGTCAGTGGCTCGATTTGATTTTGGCGATTGGCTTTATAGCAGCAGCAGCCCGTGGATATCGCGCTGGCTTTGTTAGCTCAATCCTTGCTGCCATTGGTTTTATCGGCGGTGGCGTAGGCGCACTGCTTTTAGTACTCAAAGTCGTCAATGGCTGGCATGGCGTCCTCGGAAAATTCGGCGTGATTCTCGCCGCGATCTTTATGGGCGCCTCGCTCGGCGAATGGGTGATGCGCAAATTAGGAAGCTTCTTCCATAAGAAAATTCTCTTTGGGCCATTTCGCTGGGCCGATTCATTACTCGGTGCTGCATTTTCATTGCTTCGCACAGTCGTCATTACCTATGTGATTGCAGCGGTCTTGCTCGCAACCCCATGGGCGTGGGCGCATCAAGCAATTCCTGGCAGCGCCATTTACAAAGAGATGAAGAAGTTAGCGCCAACCGCAATTACAGAGGTAACAAAGCAAGTAAAGAAGTTCGCTTAATCCTCTGACTTACCTGATTGCAAACCTTCTTGAATCAACCGCATGACATTGGGATCTGCCAATGTAGTGGCATCTCCCACGGCGCGATTTTCAGCAACATCACGCAGTAACCGGCGCATAATCTTTCCACTGCGAGTTTTCGGAAGTTCGTTCACCACCATAATCTGACGGGGCTTTGCAATCGATCCAATTTCTTTGGCAACATGATCGCGTAACTCTTTCACCAAGACTTCGCCGTGTTGATGTTCGATGCCATGGCGCAAAATGACGAACGCAACGATCGCTTGGCCAGTCATCGCATCATTGGCGCCTACAACTGCAGCTTCCGCAACTGCTTCGTGTGAGACAAGCGCCGATTCCACTTCCGTGGTTGAGATGCGGTGCCCCGAAACATTCATGACATCATCGACTCGACCCAACAACCAGATCGCTCCGTCGTCATCCAACTTCGCACCATCTCCTGCGAAATACTTTCCTTTAAAGCGCGACCAATATGTTTCTTGATAGCGATCGTGCTCTCCCCAAATTCCACGGAGCATCGATGGCCAAGGTTCGGCGAGAACTAAATATCCACCGTGGCCGTTTCCGACAACGCGAGCCTCATCATCGACGACTTGTGCAGAAATACCCGGCAGCGCTGCCATGGCTGAGCCAGGTTTAGTTGCAGTAATTCCCGGAAGGGGCGAGATCAGAATTGCGCCGGTCTCGGTCTGCCACCAGGTGTCAACGATCGGACAGCGTCCACCACCAATAACTTCGCGGTACCACATCCATGCTTCGGGGTTGATGGGTTCACCGACCGAGCCCAATAACCGTAGTGAAGTAAGGTCTTTGGAGTTAGGGAATTCATCGCCCCATTTCATCCAGGTGCGAATCAAGGTAGGTGCCGTGTATAAAATCGAAACTTTATAGCGTTCAATGATTTCAAAGATGCGGGATTTTGTTGGTGTATCAGGCGTGCCTTCATACATCACTTGCGTAGCGCCATTAATCATGGGGCCATACACAACGTAGGAATGGCCAGTGATCCAACCAATATCAGCAGTGCACCAATAGACATCGCGCTCGGGCTTGAGATCAAAGACCATCTTGTGAGTGAAAGCTGCTTGAGTGAGATATCCACCAGTCGTATGGAAAATTCCCTTGGGCTTTGCAGTAGTGCCGGATGTATAAAGAATGAAGAGACCGTGTTCGGAATCAAAACCTTCAGCCGTATGTTCTGCGCTCTGGCGATCAACGATCTCGTGCCACCAAATATCGCGCGATGCGTTCCACGCAACTTCTTGGCCAGTGCGTTTTACAACGAGAACTTTCGAGACGTTGTGCTCGCCATTCATCGCTTCATCGACTGCGGGCTTGAGCGCAAATGGCGCGCCACGACGGAAACCACCATCGGAGGTAATAACTAATTTTGCATCTGCATCTTGAATGCGGGAGAGAAGTGCGTCGGCAGAAAATCCACCGAAGACAACGGAGTGAATGGCGCCGATGCGAGCGCATGCCAACATCGCAACTGCAGCTTCCGGAATCATCGGCAAATAAAGTGCAACACGATCGCCTTTGCCAACACCTAATTCAATAAGTGCATTCGCTGCTTTCTTCACATCATGCAACATCTGCGCATAGGTAATGGTGCGCTTATCACCGGGTTCGCCTTCGAAATAAAATGCGACGCGATCACCGCGACCCTCTAGGACATGTCGATCGAGTGCGTTGTAGGCAGCATTTATTTTTCCGCCCACAAACCATTTAGCATCAGGGACTTTCCAATCCAGGGTTTGAGTCCATGGCTGCTCCCACGCGAGGGCTTCTGCAGCGCTCTCCCAAAAAGCTAGGCGATCGCGCGCGGCTGCTTCAAAGAGCGCAGGTGTGGCATTGGCTTGTGCAACAAAGATTGGGTCTGGCGGAAAAGTACGATTTTCTTGCCCGAGATTTTCCAAAGCTTCATTAGCGCCGCTGCTCATATTTCGAGGTTACCAGCGCTGTGGATTACACAGAAGGGGTTTGGCGCTCAGAAATAGCAAGGAGTTCTTCCTTAGCGTTGCCTCATTCCGATCGGCCATCCCCGGCCATCGA
>CAIQXR010000139.1 GCA_903875815.1 uncultured Actinomycetes bacterium | reverse complement strand
GCATCTGTTCTCAAGGGCAAGAAAGTCTCCGATTCAGTGCGCATGTTGGTCGTGCCGGGTTCTGCTCGAGTTCGCTTAGAGGCAGAGGCGGAAGGACTCGATAAAGTCTTTATCGATGCGGGTGCTGAATGGCGTAACGCTGGTTGCTCGATGTGCCTAGGAATGAACCCTGACCAATTGGCTCCAGGGGAGCGCTCGGCATCGACCAGTAACCGTAACTTTGAAGGTCGTCAGGGTAAAGGTGGACGCACTCACCTCGTGAGCCCACTTGTCGCCGCGGCAACCGCAATTCGCGGCACGCTTTCATCACCGGCAGATTTGTAAGGAAGGGATTCACTCATGGAAAAATTCACCACACATACCGGTCGCGCAGTTCCACTGCGTCGTTCTAACGTTGATACCGACCAGATCATCCCTGCCGTTTATCTCAAGCGCGTCACCAAGAGCGGCTTTGAAGATGGCCTATTTGGAGCTTGGCGCAATGACCCTGAGTTCGTTCTCAATCAGCCCGCGTATAAAGGCGCCGATATTTTGGTCGCTGGCGTCGATTTTGGCACTGGCTCATCTCGTGAGCACGCAGTCTGGGCGCTTCAGAATTACGGATTCAAAGTAATCCTCTCCTCTCGCTTTGCCGATATCTTCCGCGGCAACTCTCAGAAGGCTGGCTTGCTCACTGTCGTCCTGCCACAAGAAGAGATCGAAAAGATTTGGGTAGCAGTGGAAGCTGATCCAGCCACATCGATCACCGTGAGCCTGGAAGAGAAGACCGTCTCTTACGGTTCCATCACGCTCTCATTTGTCATCGATGATTACACCCGCTGGCGCTTGTTGGAGGGCTTGGATGACATCGGACTTACTCTCAAAAACATTGACGACGTCAGTTCTTTTGAAGCAAAGCGAGCGTCTTATAAGCCTTTGACGCTACCTGCAAAGGCCTAGCGCTTTCACGGGCAGTTAGAAATCTCTCGTAAATCTCGGAGTGAGTGAAACTCTCAACCCGAGATTTACGGTTTTCTACGCATAAAAACTGCATTTTTTTCAAGAGTGCAGAACTTTCTTTTAATTAATAAATTGCGACACACCGAAGAAAATAGCGTCACTATTGCGTTTTCAAGCGTAGATTTCTAAACACGTTAAGCAAATGCTTAACTTTTACGCGTAAATAAGGGGATTTAATGAACAAGGCCCAGTTCATCGCGTTGTTGGCACCACACTTTGACAACAACAAGAAGGAAGCAGCTCGCGCTGTAGATATCGTTTTCGACACCATCGTTCGCTCGATTTCAAAGGGCGAAGATGTCATGATCAATGATTTCGGTAAGTTCAAGAAGGTTGACCGTGCAGCTCGCAAGGGTCGCAACCCATTCACTGGCGAAACCATTCAGATCAAGGCTTCCAAGAAGGTTCGCTTCTTGCCAGCAAAGGCTCTTAAGGAAGTTATCTCAGGTGCACGCAAGCTTGAGGCAGCTCCAAAGCCACCAGTAAAGGTTGCTCCAAAGGCTGTTGCTAAGCCAGCAGCGAAGAAGGCAGTCAAGAAGGTTGTTAAGAAGGCCACTCCAAAGAAGTCGGCTGCTAAGAAGCCTGCCGCTAAGAAGCCTGCTAAGAAAGTCGTCAAGAAGGCAGTAAAGAAAGTTGTAAAGAAGAAGTAATTCTTTTTACTTTTAGGAGAGAGGGCCAGAAATGGCCCTCTCTTTTTTCTTGCCATCGCGTAGGCTGGTATCTATGGCCCCAGAAATTCAATACGCCCCTCCATCGGGCAAGCCATTGGGGAACAATAAATATTTCGCATTCGGAGCTTCGATCCTTATTCCTCTTCTTCGTCTTCTGACCAAGCGAGATTGGCGAGGAGTGGAGAACATTCCACAATCAGGTCCGGTCATTGTGATTTGCAATCACATCTCTTATGCCGACCCATTGGTTTTCGCTGACTTTCTTTTCAGTAATGGCCGCGCCCCGCGGTTTATCGGCAAAGAATCAGTCTTCAAAATTCCGGTCATCGGAAAGATCATTTCTGGCTCTGGACAGATACCTGTCTCACGAGAGAGCAAGGAAGCGTCAAAGGCGCTCGATCATGCCAAAGCTCTTCTCAACGCTGGCCACTGCCTCGGTGTTTATCCAGAAGGGACACTGACTCGCGATCCAGAGCTCTGGCCGCAGGTGGCCAAGACCGGCATAGCTCGACTCGCTATTCAAACCCGCGTACCCGTTATTCCCTGCGCTCAATGGGGCGATCAAACCCTCCTGCCCAGATATAGCTCCAAACTCGTTTTCTGGAAGCGCCATAAAATCACTCTGGTCGCTGGCGCGCCCTTGGATTTCTCGAAGTGGTACGGGAGAGAAGATGATCAGGAAGCGCTGATTGAAGCAACTGCCTATGCCATGTCGGTAGTTCGAACAATGTTGGAAGATATTCGTGGCGAGAGCGCCCCGAAGGAAATTTTTGATCCCCACAATTCTGAACTGCCACGAGTGGGCAATTTTGTTAAAGCCGAAAAGAAGAAGCGGAGCAAGAAGTGAGCCGGGTAACGGTACTGGGAAGTGGCGCCTGGGGAACCACGATGGCGCAAGTTCTCTGTGATGCCGGCCAAGAAGTATTGATCTGGGGTCGCAATGGTGATGTCGTCACTGAAATCAATTCGCGTCACACCAATTCGAAATTCCTTGGCGATATTGCACTGCCGCAACAGTTGCGGGCAACTCAAGATATTTCCGAAGCTCTTCGCTTTGGCGAAGCAATTGTTCTTGCCGTTCCTGCGCAGACGTTGCGGGAGAATCTTGCAACATGGAAACCACTGATTCCCGCAGCAGTACCCATCATCAGTACTCTCAAAGGCATTGAAGCAACTACCGACTTGCGCATGTCAGATCTCATCATTGAAGTGCTCGGCATCGAAACAGACAGAATTGGATTAATCACTGGCCCTAACTTGGCCGATGAATTGATCGCCCGGCAACCCGCAGGCGCCGTAGCTGCTTCCACCAATCCGACTGTCAGCGCTTTGATGATTGATCTCTTTACGACCCACTATTTCCGGGTCTACCCATCGCAAGATTTGGTTGGCTGCGAACTGGCAGGCGCCGCCAAGAGCGTGATCGGAATTGCGGTAGGAATTTCGATTGGCTTGGGACTCGGCGAAAACACTCAAGCGATGATTATCACTCGCGGACTTTCAGAGGTGGCGCGCTTTGGTAAGGCCTATGGCGCGGATCCGCTTACCTTCTTAGGTTTGGCTGGCATGGGGGATCTGGTTGCCAGTTGCGGTTCTCCGCTCTCTCGCAACCGAACGTTTGGCGAAATGATTGGTCGACTTGGATCGATGGCGCAGGCCACACAGGAAAATGCCAAGACTGTGGAAGGCGTGGCATCGGCGAAAGCGATCTTAGAACTTGCTCACCGAGTGGGTGTTGAGGTGCCGATCATCGAAGTCGTCTCTGAAGTAGTGAATAATGGTCTTACGCCAGCACAGGCGATGGAGCAGTTAATGACTGTCAGCATGAGAGCGGAGTTAATGTGAGCAAGATCCGCGTAGGCATCGTTGCTGGTGGGCAAAGCAGCGAACATGAAATCTCCTGTATTTCAGCTGCCGGCGTACTTGCTGCAATTGACCGGGAAAAATTTGAACCAGTATTAATTGGTATCACCAAATCTGGAAAATGGGTCCTGCCACCATTGGATATCGATCTCTCGGTTCGGGGTGGCGTGATGCCCGAGATGAGCGAGAGTTTTGGCTCCCTCACCGCAGGCGCTGCTGAACTCGACATTGAGATCTATTTCCCCGTCTTGCACGGTCCTTACGGCGAAGATGGCACCATCCAAGGTCTCTTTGAAATGTTGGGCAAGCGATATGTCGGTTCAGGCGTGCTCGCCTCGGCCGCCGCCATGGATAAATCTTTTGCCAAATCAATTTTTGCAGCCGACGGGCTAGCTGTTGCTGCCGGAACGACCTTTGTAAAATCACAATGGGGTAGTGAGCGTTCAACCGCTACTCAGAAAGTCGCCGATTTAGGCCTGCCACTCTTTGTGAAGCCAGCTCGTGGTGGTTCTAGCCGCGGTACTACGAAAGTGAAATCGCTCGATGACTTAGTCGATGCAATCGAATATGCCTTTGAATTCGAGAGCAAAGTAATGGTCGAAACCGCTGTCGTTGGCAAAGAAGTAGAGTGCGCAGTTCTCCACGACGGTAAATCCATTGCCGCGTCGCCCGTAGGTGAGATCCGAATTCTTGGCAACCATGAGTTCTATGACTTTGAAGCTAAGTATCTGGATGACGCCACCGAGGTGATAGTGCCCGCTGAAATTCCCGCGGACATTGCCGATCAACTCCGCGCCAAGGCGATTGCCGCCTTCACAGCGCTGGGTTGCGAAGGATTAGCCCGAGTCGATTTCTTCTATAGCAATTCAGGCGAGATCATCATTAACGAGATCAACACGATGCCTGGCTTCACCGCAACCTCAGTCTTTCCAAAATTGATGGCAGCAAACGGCATCTCTTATTCCGAGATCATTTCACGTTTGCTCGGCGCGGCAGCATCGCGCGAACTGGGCGTTACTCGCTAAAGCGAAAGAAAATATCTAAAAGAGCTTAGAAGTATGAAGTTACCGGGCAAGTAAGAGTGCGTGTAATTCCTGGCACTGCTTGAACTTTGGAGAGAATAACGCGACCAAACTCCTCCATAGAAGGAGCCTCTGCGCGCATCACTACAT
>CAIQXR010000138.1 GCA_903875815.1 uncultured Actinomycetes bacterium | reverse complement strand
TTGAGTTCGTTGCCAACAGTGTGGCCACAGACAGAGACGAAGCCGACAGCTCCGACTGATAGGAGTGGCAAGTTGAGAATGTCATCGCCGGAGTAGACCGGGATACCGCAGCGCTTAATCACCCAAGAGGTAGCTGCGACATTTCCTTTAGCATCCTTGAGAGCCACGATCTGTGGGTGCTCGAAGAGCGAAACGATGGTGTCCGACTCAATTTCAACGCCAGAGCGGCCAGGAATGTCATACATCATCACCGGAAGATCGGTGGAGTTTGCGACTGCCAAGAAGTGAGCTTTGATACCTGCTTGTGGTGGCTTGTTGTAATACGGAGTAACGATCAAGATTCCGTCAGCGCCAGCTTTTTCGGCGCGCTTTGCTTGATCGACTGAGAAAGAAGTTTCGTTATCGCCAGCACCAGCGAGAACTTTGACGCGACTACCAACCGCTGCCTTAACAACGCGGATGATCTCGTCTTTCTCTTCTGGCTTGGTGGTTGGCGCTTCGCCAGTTGTGCCATTGACGACGATTCCGTCGTGGCCGTTATCAGCCAAGTGGCGAGCGAGTCGGTCGACTCCAGCCCAATCCACCGAAAGGTCTTTGTTGAACGGGGTCACCATGGCGGTGAGCATTCGCCCGAATGGCGCGTGAATATGCATAGGTGAAGGTTACCCTGATTAAGGAGCAATCCGTCCAGACTTTTGGAAGGCCCCGTAGGTAATAGGCATTAACTTCGCGAAATGGGCCTCCATTTGCTCGGCGACCATCTCAATTTCCCGCTGCGGATAGCTAGGGAAATGGGATCCTTCATGCGAAGTGCGTAGCGAGAGGAAATTCATGAGGGCGCGGGCATTCATGGTCACATACATTGATGAGTAGAGCGTGACGGGGAGAACGGCGCGCGCAACTTCACGAGCGACGCCGGCATCGAGCATCTTGGTGTAATTCTCGTAGGCAACCGTGCATGACTCTTTAATCGCGTTGACGGTGATCTCGTATTGCTCTGTTGTGCCTTCCACAAATGTGTACGCGCCAGCTTTTCCAATTTGAACTAACTTGCGCTCTTTGCTTGGGACATAAAAGACTGGACGTAATTCACGATAGCGGCCGGACTCTTCGTTGTAGGAAGCAATTCGGTGGCGCATAAATTCGCGAAAGACAAAGATCGGCGCTGATACAAAGAAGGTCATCGAGGTGTGCTCGAACGGTGAACCATGGCGTTCGCGAGCCAAGTAATTAATCAGGCCTTCAGCGCGTGTGGCATCTGAACCCACGGCATCGAGCGAAGTCTCACCTGCGGTGGAGACACGAGCTGCCCAAATAACATCGGAGTCGCTCGCGCTGGATTTCACGAGTTCGACCGTCATATCCTCGCGGAATTGAATCGGGAAATGCTCGGCCGGAGCGCTTTGGGTCTGTGCTTCACTCATAGCCCGACCCTATATAGCGGCGTGGTTACTGGCAGGAATGGGGCAGAATATCGGCGTGTCAGTGCCCAAAATGAACACCGTCCAGCGCAACTCGCTCAGCGTTGCCCTGACGGTCGGGGCATATGGCAGCGCTTTTGG
>CAIQXR010000137.1 GCA_903875815.1 uncultured Actinomycetes bacterium | reverse complement strand
GCGATGATTTCCTTCGCGACCGCGGCTGGAACCTCGGCATACGAATCAAATTGCATGCTGTAGCTTGCGCGACCTTGTGTTCTACTGCGTAGGTCACCGACATACCCGAACATTTCAGACAATGGAACCACTGCCTTAACGACTCGAGCACCTGAACGCTCATCCATGGACTGAATCTGTCCACGACGTGAGTTGAGGTCGCCGATGACATCACCCATGAAGTCTTCAGGGGTAATAACTTCAACTGACATCACAGGCTCGAGGAGGACTGGGCTCGCCAAGCGAGCTGCCTCACGGAATGCCTGGAGTCCAGCAATCTTGAATGCGAGTTCCGATGAGTCAACATCGTGATACGCGCCGTCAAGAAGAGTCACACGAACATCTACGAGTGGGTAGCCAGCGAGAGGACCGTTCTGCATTCCCTCTTGTGCGCCGACATCAACTGATGGGATGTATTCCTTAGGAACACGACCACCGGTGATCTTGTTAACGAACTCGTAATTCTTATCTGAACCAGAAAGTGGCTCGAGTGAGATTTGAACCTTTGCGAACTGACCAGAACCACCAGATTGCTTCTTGTGGGTGTAGTCATGCTTAGCAACAGTTGCCTTGATTGATTCGCGGTATGCAACCTGTGGCTTACCAACGTTTGCCTCAACCTTAAATTCGCGACGCATACGGTCAACGAGAATTTCAAGGTGGAGTTCGCCCATACCAGAGATGATGGTCTGGCCAGTCTCTTCATCGGACTCAACGTGGAAGGTTGGATCTTCTTCAGCAAGACGCTGAATAGCAATTCCAAGCTTCTCTTGATCGCCCTTGGTCTTTGGTTCGATAGCAACAGAGATAACTGGGTTAGGGAAGTCCATAGACTCGAGAACCACTGGCTTATCTGGATCGCAGAGAGTGTTACCGGTTGTGGTGTCCTTAAGACCCATAACGGCGATGATCATTCCTGCGCCTGCTGATTCAATTTCTTCACGCTTATTTGCGTGCATCTGGTAGATCTTGCCGATGCGCTCTTTACGATCCTTAGTTGAGTTAAGGACTGATGAACCGGTCTCGAGTACACCTGAGTAGATACGTACGAAGGTGAGCTTTCCAAGGTGTGGATCGGACATGATCTTAAATGCGAGTGCTGAGAATGGTTCCTTCTCAGATGGCTGACGCTCGATTGTTGTCTCAGGATCGCCCATCTTGGTTCCGACAATTGCCTTGATATCGAGTGGGCTTGGGAGGTAACGGTTAACTGCATCGAGCATTGGCTGAACGCCCTTGTTCTTAAATGCAGAGCCGGTCAAAACTGGTGTGAGCTTGTCAGCGAGAGTTGCGCGGCGGATACCAGCGATGATCTCATCATCAGAGAGATCCTGGCCATCGAGGTACTTCTCCATAATTGCATCATCTGCATCAGCGAGAGTTTCGATCATTGCGTGACGAGCAGCCTTAGCTTCTTCCAACATGTTCGCTGGAATCTCTTCAATGACGTAATCCTCACCCTTCTTGGTCTCGCCAGGCCATACAAGTGCCTTCATAGCGATCAAGTCGATGACTCCGAGGAAGTCAGCTTCTGCACCGATAGGGAGTTGGAGAACAAGTGCTGTTGCATTCAAACGTGAGCCGATCATGTCGACGCAACGCTGGAATGAAGCACCGGTACGGTCAAGCTTGTTAACAAAACAGATACGTGGAACGTTGTAGCGATCTGCTTGGCGCCATACAGTCTCAGACTGTGGCTCTACACCAGCAACACCATCGAATACGCAGACTGCGCCATCGAGAACACGGAGTGAACGCTCTACTTCAACTGTGAAGTCAACGTGACCCGGTGTATCGATGATGTTGATGAGGTTACCCTTCCAGTGGCAAGTTGTTGCCGCAGAAGTAATGGTGATACCGCGCTCTTGCTCTTGCTCCATCCAGTCCATGGTGGCGCCGCCATCGTGAACTTCACCGATCTTGTAGTTGATACCGGTGTAGAAAAGGATGCGCTCAGT
>CAIQXR010000136.1 GCA_903875815.1 uncultured Actinomycetes bacterium | reverse complement strand
GCGGCCGCAATCAACGAGAAGAAGCGGGCGATCCCACTGCGCATGCTGAAATAGTTGCCATTCGCGAAGCAGCTGAAGTCGAAGGCAAGTGGCGCCTTGATGAATATACTTTGATTGTCACTCTCGAGCCCTGTGCGATGTGCGCTGGTGCCATCGCTCAATCACGTATTAAACGCGTGATCTTTGGCGCATGGGATGAGAAAGCCGGCGCCGTCGGATCGGTCTGGGATATTTTGCGAGATCCCCGCACACCGTTTCGCACCGAAGTGATTGCTGGCGTGATGATCGATGAGTGCGCTGGTCTCTTAAATGATTTCTTTAAAAGCCAGCGCTAGTAGGAAATTACTCTTCTGATCCTTCGATAACGATCTCGTATGAAGGATTCAAAATTGTGAGTGAGCCATTGGCTTCACCCACCATTCCTTCTGCGCAGAGTGTGGCACCCACTTCAAGGCCGGCAATTTCTCGGCGGCCAAGGAATTGCAAAGTGATTCCACCAGTCGAGTCCCAAATTTCAACATCCACTCGTGGTGCGCCACCTGAAGGCGCAGTGCGAATCGCCGTGACGTTACCGCGCACGTGGGCACGCTTTCGCCACGTTGCTGCGCCGATCGGGAAGACGCTCTCAGAGTAATGGCTAATGGGTTCGTGATCGGGAGTCAGCGGCTCAGGAATATCAACTGACGGTTTTACTTCCTTGAAAGCTGCCTCCACTTCAATTTTCTTCTGAAGATGTGCAGGCATATGCGGATGTGATGAATCTGCGCCCGAGAGAATCTTTTCAACATCGAACGGAACGATTGTCGCGACCACGCGTTGGAGTTCAGAGATCGGTGCTGCGATTGCTTCAGCAGTTTGGTCGTGAAGCACGCGACCCAAGAATCGTGAGTACGAGCGACGAGGAAGCAGCAAGGTGAGTTCAACATCTTCTGAGGCAGTCCCGCGAATTGCATAATCCACTGCTGCATTAGGAATACGACGGTCAGGGCAATCAATCAATTCGAGTTGAACGTCAGAGAGCGCAGCATTATTTGCCCAAGCCTCACTAATGAGTTCGGCGCGACGATCATCAATAACAAAGTGCACAGCAGAGAGGGAGCGCGGCTTGAGACTGCGGGCATAGCGAACGGCGCTCACGGTTGCGATATCGACTGCGTCGATAAGAACTGCGACGTTGTGACGCGAGATTGAGGTAGCGCGAGATTTCTCAGCAGAAATATTAAGAACTTCTTGTTCCTTCATGTATTGGCGATTAAGTCGGAACATTAAGAAGACCAGTGTTGGTCCGGTAACAACGATCAACCAGGCACCTTCAGTGAACTTAACTGTAGCGAAGATGATGACTACCAGCGCTGAGACAAAGGAAGCAGCGAGATTGATGCTGCCCTTGAGGCGCCAAGCTTTGCCCTTATTGTTCTTGAAGTGAACGAACATGCCGTAACCAGTAATAGTGAAAGCGGTAAATACACCCAAGGCATAGAGCGCAACCAAGCTATTTACTGAGCCCTTAGTAAAGAGAATGAGAGCAATCGCAAATCCAGAACAGAGAATGATGCCGTTGGAGTAAGCGAGCTTGTGACCGCGTTTGGCCAATTGGTGTGGCAAGAAGCCATCTTCAGCGATATTCGCGCCCAGGATCGGGAATGCGTTGTAAACGGTGTTGGCACCAGCGATCAAAATAAGCATCGTGGCGAATTGCGTAAAGGCATACCAAATATTTCCTACCAAGCCATCGCCCAGAACGCCTTTAGCGATAACAGAAACGACCGAAGGTGTGCCCGATACATATGGTGTTGCATGCATGGAATGTGCGAACCAAGAGACGCCAAAGACGAGTGTGCCGAGCAGGCCGCTCATGATGTTCATGGTGCGACGGGCATTGCGTCCCTCCGGTGCGACAAAGAGGGAGACTCCGTTGGAGATTGCTTCTAGACCCGTGAGAGATGAACCGCCATTGGCAAATGCG
>CAIQXR010000135.1 GCA_903875815.1 uncultured Actinomycetes bacterium | reverse complement strand
GAGGTCTCCGTGTGATTCCCGTGAGTAATCTCGCCCAAGCAGTGGCAATTATGACCAGTTATTCCCGCCTGACCTATGGCGCTAGCCTCACTCGTGGCAATAGCGCTCCTGGCTCACTCCTCCCGCACTGCTAGGGATCGCTAGAGTTAGGCCATGAGTTCATTTAATGGCCCAACAAATCCCTTTGATGCTTATCGCGCAGCTCGCGGACCTCGGGGTCCTCGCGGCGCACGCCGCAAATTCGGTCCAGCACAGTTCGCCATCCTCGCTGTCGTCGTTGTCTCCATTATTTTGGTTGCACTCAGCGGTTTCTACGCTGATGCGCTCTGGTTCCGATCCGTTCACTACAGCAGCGTCTGGAGCACAGTCCTTCTCACCAAAATTGAACTCTTCGCGGCGGTGGGACTCATTACCTCTGCAATTATTATCACCAATATTTACTTGGCATTTAAAAAGCGCCCTATTTATGTTCCGACCGGTGGGTTAGATGGACGAATTGATAACGCAGAAAATCTACGCGCCCAGATCGAACCTATTCGTCGATATGCAGTAATTGGTATCGCAATAGCAATCTTTTACTTTGCCGGCCGTGGGGGAACTTCGCTCTGGAGCTCGTGGTTGCAGTTTAAGAACTCCACACCTTTTGGCGCTAAAGATCCACAATTTGGCTTGGATATCTCGTTCTTCGCTTTCAAGTTACCGTTCTATGAGACTCTTATCGGCTGGGCGATCGCCACACTTCTGATCACTATTCTCGCGACCGCGGGAGTCCACTATCTCTACGGCGGCATTCGCCCCCAGCTAGCAGCGGAGCGCACCACTGCAGCAGCCCGAGTTCAACTCTCTGTTCTCCTTGGCTTATTGGTTTTGGTAAAAGCTGTTGCCTATTGGTTTGATCGCTATGCGCTCGAACTCAAAGAGGGCAAGCTCATCACTGGCCTTGGCTATACCGATGTCAATGCGCTTTTGCCAGCTAAATCCATTCTGGCCGGAATTGCCGTGATCTGCTCACTTCTCTTCTTCGCCAATATCGTTCGCCGCTCCTGGCTATTGCCTACCGCGGGCGTTGCATTGATGGGAATCTCCGCCATCGTTATTGCCGGCGTTTATCCGGGAATCATTCAGCAATTCCAAGTAAAGCCGAGTGAATCATCAAAGGAAGCGCCATACATTCAGCGGAATATTGATGCCACCCGTACTGCCTTCGGCTTGAGCAATCTCAAAGTCATGGACTACCAAGCATCAACAACTGCCAACACATCTAAGTTGGCTTCGGATGCTGCCACCATCTCAAATATTCGATTGATCGATCCCAACGTGGTGCCTGCGACCTTTAAGCAGTTGCAGCAAATCAAGCCGTATTACACCTTTGCCGATTCCTTAGATGTTGATCGCTATACCGTCAATGGCAAGAAGCAAGATGAGATTGTTGCCGCCCGCGAACTCAATATTTCTGGCAATCCAGTCCGCAACTGGATCAACGATCACTTGGTCTATACACACGGATTCGGTTTTGTCGCTGCTAAAGCAAATGCCGTAGATGCAGATGGCAAGCCATCCTTTGATGTTGGAAATATTCCTCCGACGTCAGGTCTTGGCACTTTTGAGCCACGTATTTATTTTGGTGAGAATGTTCCGGATTACTCCATCATCGGCGGCTCCAAGAGTTCAGCACCAGCAGAACTTGATTATCCCGATGACACTTCAGCAAATGGCCAGAAGAATTACACCTATAAGGGAACGGGCGGCGTCCCGATGGGAAATATCTTCTCCCGGTTGCTCTTCGCTGTGAAGTACAAGGATCAGAAGATTGTTCTCTCGAATCTCATTAATGCTGATTCACGTATTCTCTTTAATCGTAACCCTAAGGAGATGGTCTCCAAGGTCGCGCCATGGCTCACTTTGGATGGCAACGCTTATCCATCGATCGTCAATGGTCGCGTGCTCTGGATCATCGATGGCTACACCACAAGTGCCGGCTATCCATATTCCAAGAAAATTAACCTCGCCGATGCCACCACTAATTCGGTGACCGCATCGAGTACTGCAGTGAGCTCACTGGGCAGCCAGAGCGTCTCCTATATTCGCAATTCAGTAAAGGCAACGGTCGATGCTTACGATGGAACGGTCACGCTCTATCAGTGGGATACCACTGATCCAGTTCTCAAGACGTGGAGTAAGGCATTCCCCGGAACTGTGAAGCCAAAGAGCGCGATCTCCGCACAGCTCTTGCAGCATATTCGCTACCCAGAAGATCTCTTCAATGTGCAGCGCGATGTGCTCAGCACCTATCACGTAGATAACGCTGCGGCGTACTACGGCGGCCAAGATTTCTGGCGTGTACCAACCGATCCATCAACACTTGGTGGTAACTCTGGTCTTCAGCCTTCGTACTATGCGACGCTCCAAATTCCAGGTACCACTACGCCATCCTTTGCGCTCACCACATCATTTGTGCCGCGCGGAAATCGCCAAAATCTCACGGCAGTGGCAATGGTCAACTCGGACAACGGACCGGATTACGGCAAGATCACTGTTCTCCAATTGCCACGTTCTACAAATATTTCCGGACCTTCTCAAGTTGCTTCAAACTTTGAAGCAAAGCCTGATGTTGCGCAAGCACTCTCACTTCTCCGTCAAGGTGGCTCTGATGTCGTACTCGGAAATCTCTTGACCCTACCCGTGAACAATGGCCTCCTCTATGTTCAGCCGGTCTATGTTCGCGCGACATCCAATGCATCGGCTTATCCGCTCTTGCAGAAAGTCTTAGTCTCCTTCGGAGATCAAATTGGATTTGATGACACACTTGCTGGCGCTTTGAATCAAGTCTTCAGTGGTTCTTCGACGGTGATTGCTGGTGCTACTTCTTCATCAACTACTACTGGTCCCACAGGAACATCAGGAGGTGCAAGTACTAATGCCGCACTTCGCCAAGCACTTGCCAATGCACAGTCGGCATTGAGTGATTCACAAGCGGCCCTCAAAAATGGTGATTTCGCTGCATATGGAAAGGCGCAAGATCGCTTAAAGGCAGCAATTGCTGCAGCGATTAACGCTCAGAAGTAATCTCGTTTTGGGTTATTTCTACTTTTCGTTTAGGATTGCGCTACCGACGCGGGGTGGAGCAGCTCGGTAGCTCGCTGGGCTCATAACCCAGAGGTCATAGGTTCAAATCCTGTCCCCGCTACTAGTAAGTAACGACCCTCTCTTTATCGAGAGGGTCTTTTCAATTTTCTGCCAATTTTCAATTTTCCCTATAAATAGTGTCCCGATAGAATTGGGCTATATGAATATTCAAATCATCGAAAATCCAAAATCTGAAGGACTACTTGCTAAAGCTTCCCACGGAATCGTTGCAGCGATCGAATCAGCATGGAATGCGGGACGCGATGCTCATATCGTCGTCACCGGCGGCCGTACCGGCTTAGCCATTGTTCAGTCAATCGATCAGGCTGTCTCTGCCTTACTGGGAAATAGCGGAAACAAATCCCTTCATATTTGGTTTAGCGATGAGCGCTTTGAAGAGTGGGATTCCGCTGATCGCACCGACACCACTTTGATTGCGGGCTTTGCCGCTATTCAATCGATCTGCCATTTCCACCGAGTACTGACACCTTCGCAAGGCTCACTCGAAGCAGCAGCTTCTGATTATGCAGCCCAATTGGATTCCTCGCTCAGTACCCATGGCTTTGATGCCGTAGTTCTGAGCATGGGCGAAGATGGCCATGTCGCATCCTG
>CAIQXR010000134.1 GCA_903875815.1 uncultured Actinomycetes bacterium | reverse complement strand
TCCAGTGCTCTGTTTGATCTTCTTTGAAGCAAAACATTTCATTGCGCATCCACATTCTCATTTGCTGCAACCAATGACGCTCCCCCATCAATCCATCTTCTCTTCCGTTGGCGCTGGTCTGGGCATCATGATCTGGAGCTACATCGGATACGACCAAATCACCACGGCATCCAGCGAAATTCGCAAACCATCAACGATTTATCCAAAGGCTCTTCTCATTAACGTGCCGCTCATCGTCATTGGTTATCTGCTGCCCATCCTTGCTGCGGTAGCAACCGGATATCACTCCAGCGATGTGACAGCGTGGCAGAACGGTGACTTCGCAAATGCTGGCGGTTTGGCTGGTGGAACCTGGTTGAAGAATGCGTTGATCCTCGGCGCGCTACTGGGTCAGATCGGTCTCTTCTCGTCTTTGCTTCTCTGCGTATCACGCCTGCCGCTTGTTCTTGCCGCCGATTCTTATCTTCCTTCTGGCTTGGCTCGTCTCACCACCAACGCAAAGTCACCCGCCCGCGCAATCATCACGAGCGTTTCGATCTTCGCTATATTCGCAGCGCTGAATTTCACCACGTTGATTGATTCAGATTCGATCCTCACCCTCTTTGGTTTGATGCTCGAATTTGTAGCGCTCATCATTCTGCGCAAGCGATACCCGTTAATGAAGCGACCATTCACCATCAAATATGGGTGGGTAGGAGTAACTGGCGTAACCGTCGGGCCGACCATCTTGACCCTGTGGTTGTTGTGGAATTCATTAACCCAGGAACCATTGGCTTTCTGGATCGGCATCGGTTTATCAGGCGCCGCCGCACTCTCGTATCCGCTTCTCAAGAAGTATGTAAAAAGGAATGCCCCCGATGCCGAACTCGACCTGTCGGACGTCGATTTTGGGCCTGGCTTTGATCGTCACGAAGAAGTTTTTAGCGAATAATTCTTAATTCAGCAGGTGCACCCTGCGGCACCACTGGATGCAGTGGTGCGATTGTTTTTACTTCCTGATATCGAGCACCTTGTGGTGGTCGCGAATCTGCCTGACCCTTGTTTGGCCACATTGAAAGCGCACGTTCTGCTTGGGCCGTAATAGTTAGCGATGGATTCACGCCCAAGTTCGCTGTAACCGCTGACCCATCCACAATATGCAGCGATGGATACCCCCAAACCCGATGATATGCATCGATGACACCTGTTTCGGCGGAATCGCCAATTACGCAGCCACCGACAAAGTGCGCGGTGAACGGTGCATTGATGAGATCTCCGATATGACCTCCGGCAATTCCACCGTTCTTATCGGCAATTCGTTGCACTACTTCATTTGCGGCCGGAATATATGTCGCATTTGGAGTGCTCGCATCATTGGTCGAAGTTAGGCGCCACCCAAGTGTTGAGCGCTTTCCCCGTACTGAGATAGATGAATCAACATTCTGCATAACGAGCGCGATCACAGTTCGCTGACTCCACTTGCGGACATCCAGAATTCTTCGAAGCAGCGACGGATTCTGAGTCACGGTCTTAAGCCAGTGTCGGCGCCGTTCGCGCGCTGTGTGGCCATCGGTTCGGACGGTTTGAAGTAACCCCATTAAATTACTTCCCACGCCATATCGCACGGGCTCAACATGAGTGTGCTCGTCAGGAAAGAATGACGAGGTAATTGCAGAACCCTTGCTGTAATCGATTGAATCATCAGGCATCAACGCACCGGTAAGCGCCTCGCTGTTTGTGCGCGATAGCTTGCCGAGCATCTGCGACAACTTAGGTAAGACGCCTTCCGCCTTCATGCGGTGCAGAAGTTTCTGCGTGTTAAAAGTCCCGGCCGCCACTATTACTTCATTGGAAGTGAAAATCTTTGAACGACCGAACCAGGCCGAACTATGTCTCGCGTGGATTTGCCAGCTGCCATCTTTCAACTGCGAAATTTTTGTCACGGTGGTCTCGGGAAAAACCTGCGCTCCAAACTTTTCTGCCAGACCCAAATAATTCTTTGGCAGCGTGTTTTTCGCGTTAAATCTGCATCCGGTCATGCATCCGCCACACTGCATGCATCCGTGTCGATCTGGTCCAACTCCACCAAAGAACGGATCCTTGGAAAGCACTCCAGATCCTTCCCCAAAATAAACTCCGAGCGGTGCCATCCGAAATGTATGGCCAACGCCCATCTCAATCGCGGCCTCTTTCATTGCTTGATCTGATGGCGAGAAGTACGGATTATCAGCAACGCCCAACATTCGTGATGCCTGGTCGTACCAAGGCAGAAGTTCGCGTTTCCAGTCGGTGATGTGACTCCACTGGCGGTCATTGAAATAGGTATCTGGTGGAATATATAGAGTGTTGGCGTAAACCAGTGAGCCGCCGCCAACCCCCGCGCCGGCCAAAACCAGGACATCGGGCAACGCGTGAATTCGCTGAATGCCGCGCAGGCCGAGTCGCGGCATAAATAGGAATCGGTTAATGCGCCACGAGGTCTTGGGAAAGTCCTGATCTGTGAATCTCCGGCCTGCCTCGAGCACCGCTACTCGATAGCCCTTCTCCACCAATCGAAGGGCGCTTACTGAACCACCAAAACCAGAGCCAACAATGAGAACGTCGAAATCTCGACTCTGGTTAGCGCGTCTGGCCATGGTCCAAGTATGAACCTGAGAGCCAAGAAAGTATCTAGTTTTGGCTCGGCAGAGCACCCCGCAAGCCTTAGGATTCTCGGGTTATGACCCGCGGCTGTCCAATGCAGCCCTTTATCGGAGGTAGATAGATGTCAGCAAAGCAAGACATTCCACCTGGAGATCACAAGCTCCGCTCGAACGTTCTTGGACTATTTGAATCATCGATTATGGGAATCGCAGGTAGTGCTCCTGCTTATTCAATCGCC
>CAIQXR010000133.1 GCA_903875815.1 uncultured Actinomycetes bacterium | reverse complement strand
TCTCTTGGCGGAGATAATCGAAAGCTGCTTGCTGATTGGTGGGCGGGAAGCCATCTTCTGGTCCAGCGATATCAAAACCAACAACTCCACGATCTCTGTACTCCACTACCTTGCGAGCAACTTCATCTGCCAAATTATTTTGGCGAAGGGCGCAAAGGATGGACTCGACTCGAATGGTGAAACCTTCCGCTTTCGCATCTTGCTCACCTAGGCGGTATCCCTCAACCGTTGCTTCAATAACTTCATTGAGCGAGAGACCTTTTTCGGTAAAGAGTTCAGGTGCGCCACGAACCTCGGCATAGACCACGCCATCGCGGGCAAGATCAAGCGCGCATTCGCGGGCTACTCGAATTATTGCTTCACGGGTTTGCATTACTGCAACAGTATGAGCAAATGTTTCGAGATAACGTTCTAGCGAGCCAGAGTTGCAGGACTCTTCAAACCAGTCAGCAAGCTTTATGGGATCATTTGTAGGGAGTGCGTAATTGATCTCTGCCGCTAATTCGATGATCGTTTCCGGGCGAAGGCCGCCATCGAGGTGATCATGGAGAACTGCTTTAGGAACTCGAAGAATGTGACCTTCGGTAGGAGTGCTTGTCATTGACATTATTTACTCTCAATCCGTTCCAGAATTAGTGGCAACCGTTCAACTTTCTCACCTGTCGATGAGATTCGGAATGATCCCTCAAGTGATTCAATGGCGCGTGCAAAGCGAGCAGGTTCATCAGTATGAAGGGTGTAAATAGTCTGGCCAGCTTTCACCATCTCGCCCGGCTTGGCATGCATTTCAATACCTGCGCCCGCTTGAACGCTCTCACCTTGACGAGAGCGACCAGCGCCCAATCGCCAGGCAGCGACACCGACTTTGAGCGCATCCATCGTGATGAGTTCGCCATCGCTCTCGGCTTTAATCTCTAACTTCTCTTTTGCAATTGGCAACTTCGCATCTGGGTCGCCACCTTGAAGTGAGATCATCTTGCGCCACGCATCCATCGCTGCGCCATTCTTAAGAGCATCTGCTGGATCCATCAGTGGCGTGATGCCTGCAGTATCGAGCATTTCACGCGCGAGGATCAGAGTGAGCTCAACGACATCAGCAGGTCCCCCACCAGCAAGGACTTCTAGCGTTTCCCGCACTTCCAGCGCGTTGCCGGCAGTGAGGCCCAGTGGAACATCCATCGCAGTAACAAGAGCACGAGTCTTTACGCCTGCATTGGTACCGAGTTCGACCATCACTCGAGCTAATTCACGAGCTTTTGCCGGATCGCTCATAAAGGCGCCCGAGCCAGTTTTCACATCAAGCACTAGTGCGCTTGTGCCTTCGGCAATCTTCTTCGACATGATGCTGGAAGCGATTAGTGGAATTGCTTCTACAGTCGCTGTGACATCGCGCAAGGCATACAACTTCTTATCTGCTGGGGCTAGACCCGCACCTGCTGCGCAGATGACGGCGCCGCACTCTTGTAGAACACGGAGCATCTCATCGTTAGAGAGTGATGCTCGCCAGCCAGGGATCGATTCCAATTTATCCAGCGTGCCACCTGTATGTCCCAGTCCACGACCAGAGAGTTGTGGAACTGCTCCTCCGCAAGCCGCGACGAGTGGCGCGAGCGGAAGAGTGATCTTGTCGCCGACACCACCCGTGGAGTGCTTGTCGACGGTAATGCGCTTTACAGCCGACCAATTCATTCGCTCGCCACTGCGAATCATGGCATCAGTCCATCGTGAAATTTCGCGAGCGTTCATGCCATTGAGAAGAATTGCCATAGCAAGAGCAGACATCTGTTCATCTGCCACAGCGCCACGGGTGTAAGCATCGATCACCCAATCAATTTGTGGGTTACTTAGCTCGTGCCGATCGCGCTTGGCAGCAATAATTTCAACTGCAGCAAATTCTTCGGTCATTTATTTGAGATCCTCGGGACCAAAGGCCCACGGCAAGATGGTGGACATGGGAGATGGGCCATCGGGAGTCATGAGCAACATATCTTTTCCACCATGTTCGAAGAGAAGTTGACGACACCGGCCGCACGGCGAGAGGTAATTTCCCGCGCCATCGACGCAGACCACAGCAACGAGTTTGCCGCCACCGCTAGAAATTAAATCTGAGACCATGCCACACTCGGCGCAGAGCGTCATGCCATAGCTGGCATTTTCGACATTACAGCCGCGAACGATTCGACCATCGCTGACCAGGCCAGCAACACCGACTGGGAATTTTGAGTACGGCGCGTAAGCCTTTGCCATGATGAGCTTTGCTTCGATATGAAGCAACTCCCAATCGATCTCTTGGGTCATTTATGCACCGCGCTTATAGGCAACGCCATCGGCTGCAGGTGCGCGTACCCGACCGACAAGCCCGGAGACTGCAATGATGGTGGCGATGTACGGGACCATCAACATAAATTCCGATGGAATAGCGACGCCGATGATGGAGAGTGTCTGTTGCAGCTTATCGGCAAAACCAAAGAGCAGCGCGGCAGAGAGGGCGCCCATTGGGCTCCACTTTCCAAAGATCAGCGCAGCGAGAGCGATAAAGCCGCTACCAGCCGTCATCTCCTTGCCGAAGGAGCCAACCGAACCAACGGTGAAGTAAGCGCCACCAATTCCAGCAACAAGACCAGCGATCATGACGTTGCGGAAGCGAAGTTTATTGACATCGATACCGACGCTATCAGCAGCTGTTGGGTGCTCGCCCACAGCGCGAGTCCGTAGCCCCCACTTGGTGTGGAAGAGTGCGAATGCGATTACACCAACGATGAGATACATCGAATAGACGATGATGGTCTGGTCAAAGAGGATCGGCCCGATAATCGGCAGCTTTCCCAGCACGGGAATCTCAATTTGATTAAAGGTCGGACCCGAGTTCCAGGTGGCTTGATAAGGAATCAAGAGTTTCTTGTAGAGGAAGTCGGTCAAGCCGTAGACCAAGACGTTGAGAACAAAACCGAGAATCACTTGATCCACGGAGAATTTGATGGCGAATGTGGCGAGCAAGAGTGAGATCAGCGCACCAGCAAGTGGAGCAACCAAAAGACCGAGCGACGATTTATGAGTCAAACTCGCCACCACGCCAGAGGCAAAGGCACCCGCGAGCAACTGTCCTTCGATCGCAATATTGATGACACCAGAACGCTCGCAGAGGAGTCCCGACATTGATCCGAAAATCAATGGGACTGCCAAGAGGAGCGCGCCTTGAAGAAGGCCAGTCATGGGAATGAATTTTCCGGTGGCAGCCCAACTAATAAAGGAGAGCAAGAGGCCGAAGGAAGTAATTCCACTACCGAGGCCAATCGTCTTAGCGCGCCTGAAGGAGAGGTAACTAATACCCACACCGATGAAAGCGATCACAGCGAAAAGAATCGAGCTATAACTCGAGCGAACATCCCAACGGGTGAAGAAGTGCCATTCATTTCCCAAGACAAATCCAAAGCCGGTCTTCTGAGTACTGGACGACAAGAAGCCAAATTTGATGAGCGCGCCTAGCGACAGAACGGCCATCACAATGATGAGGCGAAGTTGGCGCTTTTGCGCAGCCGAACGCATGGTTGATGAAGTGCTCATCCGTTCCATCCCTTCGACTCGAGCGCAGTTCCGGTATTAATATTTTTAATTCGGAAGAGGAAGCGAACCAATGTGGGCGCCGCGATAAAGAGAACGATCAGCGCCTGAATGACCAAGACGATATCCAACGGTGTACCAGTATTGGATTGCATGGTGCGACCACCTGTACGAAGCGCGCCAAAGAGGAGAGCTGCTGCGACCGTGCCGCCGGGCTTTGCTCGACCGAGTAGTGCAACCGTGATGGCATCAAAACCGAAGGAGCCGCCAATATCTGCCGTCAGTGAATATTCACTACCGAGTAAGTGGGTCGCACCACCCAGGCCAGCAAGTGCGCCGCAGAGCGCCATAGTGGAGGTAATAACGAAGCCCGTGGAGATTCCTGCTGTCTTGGCTGCTGCGGCATTTGCACCCACAGCGCGGAATTTAAATCCAACTGTCGTGCGAGCAAGGAGCCACCAGATAAAGATCGCCGCGAGAAGTGCGACGAAGATGCCGGCGTGAATACGCAGGTTTGGACCGAAGAGATGTGGCAGACGGGCGTTATTTCCCACCTCAGGTGCCATCGGATCGATGCGACCAGGGCGAAGGAATGCTTTGGTCTTGAGAATCCAGAGAATAAAGAAGCCGGCGATGTAGTTCATCATGATCGTCACGATGACTTCATGCGCACCAGTCTTCGCTTTGAGCAGACCCACAAGGCCGCCCCAGAGTCCACCGAGTACGGCGCCACCAACTAGTGCAATCAGCACATGCACGACGATCGGCAAATCAAAGTGGAATCCAATATATGAAGCACCGATTGCGCCGAAGATAAATTGGCCCTGCGCGCCAATATTGAAGAGTCCAGATTTAAAGGCGAGAGCAACAGAGAGACCAGTAAGGATGAGTGGCGTTGCAGTCACGATCGTGTCAGAGAGTGGATAAAAACCTTGCGCCAAACCATGGGCTCGGGCCAAGTTAATATCAAAGATCGAACCTTGGAAAAGTGCAAGGTAGGCATTCCCAATCGTCGATCCAGCTGTCGTCAAGAATTTTCCAGGGTGAGAAGCAAGTTTCAAGACTCGACTATCAGAGAGAGCGATCAAGAGTCCGGAGATAATAAAGGCAAGTAGGAACGAGAGCGCTGGCAGCGCAACCACATTCTCTACTTTGCGAAGGAATTTCTTCATGCGCTCTTCTTCCCTTCGCTCGTCACGCCCGCCATCAGAAGTCCCAATTCATCGCGCGATACATCGGAATTCACGATTGCCAGAATTTTTCCACGGTACATAACTGCGATTCGATCGGCTAGCGCTGTCACTTCATCGAGTTCGGTACTCACCAGCAGAACAGCGCGACCAGCATCGCGTTCAGCCAAGATGCGTTCATGGACAAATTCGATCGATCCGACATCCAAACCGCGAGTGGGCTGAGATGCGATCAGGAGCTGCACTGGACGAGAAAGTTCGCGTGCCAAGACCACTTTCTGCTTATTTCCACCAGAGAGGGATGAGACGGGATCCTGAGTAGATTGAGTGCGAATATCAAATTCGGCTGCTTGCTTATCTGCCTGCGTCGCCACCACTGCTGGTGAAATCAACCCTCGCGCTGCATACGGCGGCTGGGTGTGAAGGTCGAGAATCAAGTTTTCCGCGATCGAGAAGGAACCGATCAGGCCATCGAGTTCGCGCGATTCAGGGACGTATGCAATTCCAGCAGTGAGAGATTCATGAACACTCATGCCATTGAGCTCGTGGCCAGAGAGCTTCATGGATCCTTCAATGTGGTCCTCTAGATTAATAAGTGCGCGCGCCAATTCAGTCTGGCCATTTCCTTGGACACCAGCAATGGCAAGCACTTCTCCCGCATGAACTTCAAAGGAGATGCCGTCGACGAGATTGCGGCCAGCTTGATCCTTTACCTCTAAATTCGAGACGGTAAGTACTGGTGCACCGATCTTGTGAGCAGTCTTGGCTGGCGCGAGATCTACTGGGCGACCCACCATCAATGAGGCAAGCTCATTCTGGGATGCGGAAGGTTCGGCCGTGCCCACCACCTTGCCGCGACGAATAATGGTGATCTTGTCAGCCGCGATCTTCACTTCACGAAGTTTGTGGGTAATGAAGATGATGGAGGTGCCCTTCTCCTTCAAGCTCTTCATGATCCGAAGCAGATCATCGGTCTCTTGCGGAGTGAGTACTGCCGTGGGCTCGTCAAGAATGAGCACCTTGGCATCGTAAATAAGCGCCTTAATAATCTCCACCCGCTGCTGGACTCCGACGGGAAGTTCTTCAACGATCGCATCCGGATCGACATCGAAACCGAACTCTTCTGAAATTTTGTGAATCGCTTTGCGAGCATCCTCTAACTTCAGGACTCCCCCGCGAGAAGTGGGCTCATGGCCAAGCACAATATTTTCAGCCACAGTGAAAACGGGAATTAACATGAAGTGCTGATGCACCATTCCGATACCGGCCGCTAAAGCGTCGCTCGGTTCGTTGATCGAAACTTTTTCACCATCGACAAATATTTCACCGCTGTCGGCCTGCAAGAGACCGTAAGCGATATTCATTAGTGTGGATTTGCCAGCACCATTTTCGCCAAGGATTGCGAGAATTTCCCCGCGCTCGACTTTCAGATCAATGCCATCATTGGCGACAAGTGCGCCGAAGGTTTTGGTGATTCCGCGGAGTTCAAAGGACACGCTTTATTCTAACGGTATTTTCAGAGAAGAGAAGATCTAGCGAAGTTTAATAAAAGAGCGAGGGCCGAGTGATTTCTCACTCGGCCCTCGCCGACTAACTTAATCGTTTTCAGTTAAGGATTACTTAGCTGAAACCTTTCCTGCTGCAATGTCCTTACCAAGCTGAAGAACTTCGTTCTGGAGTGCACCAGGAACCTTCTTGCCTAGATCGTGGTATGGAGCAAGTGAAACCCCCTTGTTAGCAAGTGTGCCAACATATGAAGCGTTTGTGTACTTGTTTGTTGAAACATCGGTGATAACTGACTTCACAGCGTTGCTGATTCCCTTTACGACAGATGTTAGGAGAACTGATGCATACTGTGGAACCAAGTTGTAACCATCTGAGTCAACCCAGATTGTCTTTGACTTTCCGCTCTTGAGTGACTGACCAGCTGTTGCAGCGCCAAGTCCACCAGCTACTGGGAAGATGACATCTGCGCCTTGCTGCTCAAATCCCTGTGAGATTGAGAGTGCCTTGTTCATTGATGAGAAGTCACCGACGAAGGTTCCTGCTGATGGGTTCTTTGGATCCCATCCGAGGACCTTGACTGACTTCTTCTTCAATGTGTTGTAGTAAGCAACGCCCTTAGCGAAGCCATCCATGAAGATGGTCACTGTTGGGTATGGAGCTCCACCGTAGGTAGCAACTGTGCCGGTCTTTGAGAAACCTGCAGCTAGGTAGCCAGCCATGAATGAGTTTTCGTTAGTTGCAAAGGTAAGACCCTTAACGTTCTTTACAGGTGTACCTGGGAACTGGTCGCCCTTTGGACCGTGGTCGTAACCCTGGTCATCAACAACTGCGTACTTGATGGTTGGGTTTGCCTTTGCTGAATCAACGATTGCGCCAGAGATAGAGAAACCAACACCGATGATGAGGTTGCACTTCTGATCGACAAACTTCTTGATATTTGGAGCAAAGTCAGCAGCTGAAGTTGCTGGGAGGTACTGAACATCAGAGATTGCTGATGAAGCCTGTGCGCCAGCCCAAGCTGATGCGTTGAATGAGTGATCGTCTACGCCACCGGTATCGAGTGCGAGACAGGTCTTGGTCTTAGCAGCCTGTGATGCAGGTGCAACTGCAACACCGACCACCATGGTGGCAGCAGCCACGAGTGTGATTAGTTTGAATGACTTCTTCAAGATTCCTCCAAAGGGTCCCCCGATGAACGAGGGGTTGTGTGTAGGTGAACATTAGCGAGAAAGGCGTTATTCACGCATATTTAGGCTGTGTCGCAGATGTAAAGAACTCTCAACCATTACCTGAGAGATCTCGACTAAATCAATACTTACCCGTACTTACGACGCTCGCCGCCGCCCTCAACTTCGAATTCACCGCTGGCACTGGATTCGATGTGGCCAGCGCCACTCCCCCACCGCTAAATGTGTAGATGTGACCGTAGATACCGGCCTTCTCATCAAGGATGTCATTGAAAGTCTGACCCTTGAGAGTCTTTGCAACGAGATCAATAACGGCGAGATCAAATCGATCCTTCACAGCGCCGATAACCACTTTCTTTGCGGCAGGGAAAGTGAGGAAGTACTGCTGCGGGGTATTACCGATCAATTTGATTAAATATTTTGATTTCTTCTTCGCTAAGTCCTGATCAGCAGCTAGAACTTGCGTGAGAACTTCGCTGGTTTTATTCCACGTGGAATAAATAACATCCACACCAACTGAACCGAGCGATGCCACGGAAATATTGGTTACACCTTTATTTCCCACCGTCACACTCTG
>CAIQXR010000132.1 GCA_903875815.1 uncultured Actinomycetes bacterium | reverse complement strand
TGATCTCGATATCCGCATTGGAATCGGGACCGATGCTCATGCCTTCTCTCACGATGAACTTCGCCCTATGTGGTTAGCAGGATTGCATTGGCCAGAAGTGGTCGGCGTTGATGGCCACTCCGATGGCGATGTTGCAGCCCACGCAATTTGTGACGCGCTCTTTTCAGCTGCATCACTGGGTGATCTCGGTTCAAACTTTGGAACATCCGAACCCGAATATGCCAGCGCATCTGGCCAACGATTACTGCAAGAGACACTTCATCGCATCACCGAAGCTGGCTTTAAGATCCTCAATGTTTCGGTGCAAATCGTTGGCAATAAGCCAAAGATTGGACCACGTCGAGCCGAAGCGATTGCTGCTCTCTCTCGCTCATTAGGTGGCGCCCAAGTATCAGTCTCAGCAACAACTACCGATGGCCTGGGTTTTACTGGCGAGGGCAAAGGCATTAGCGCAGTCGCTAGCGCGTTAATCACTAAGTTTTAACCCCGTTACTAATTTCTAGACTGGTGCCTGCCTCAAGTACCATTACCCCATGACTTCTGGCCTGCATCTCTTCAATACTCAAGATCGCCAGATCTCCGCTTTTAAGCCGCTTACACCAGGCAAAGTCGGAATTTATTTGTGCGGCGCCACAGTTCAAGCACCGCCACATATCGGCCATATTCGCAGCGGCGTGAATTTCGACATTCTTCGTCGCTGGTTAATGGCATCGGGCTTTGAGGTCACTTTTGTCCGCAACGTGACTGATATCGATGACAAGATTTTGCATAAAGCAGTGCACGAGGAGATTCCGTGGTGGGCTGTTGCGATGAAGTATGAACGCGAATTTACTTTTGCGTATCACGCTCTTAATGTTTTGCCACCGACCTATGAGCCACGTGCTACCGGCCATATCACCCAGATGATTCAATTGATGGAGCGGCTGATTGAAAACGGTTCGGCTTATGCACCAGGCAACGGCGATGTCTATCTTGAGGTCCGCAAACTTAAGTCGTATCTGACGCTCTCCAACCAGAAGCTCGACGATCTGCAATCGGCCGAGGATGCTGATCTCACATATAAGCGCGATCCACGTGACTTTGCACTTTGGAAGGCAGCGAAAGCGGGCGATCCATCCTGGCCAACGCCATGGGGCGATGGTCGACCTGGTTGGCACTTGGAATGCTCTGCCATGGCGCATGCCTATCTCGGCGAGAGTTTTGATATTCACGGCGGCGGTTTAGATCTAATCTTCCCGCACCACGAAAATGAAATCGCGCAATCAGAATCAGCTGGTTGGGGCTTTGCCAATATCTGGATGCACAATGCCTGGGTAACTGCTTCCGGTGAGAAGATGAGTAAGTCGCTTGGAAATTCACTCCAAGTGCGCGAACTTCTTAAGCGAGTGCGCGGCATTGAACTGCGTTGGTATCTCGGTAGTGCTCATTATCGCTCGATGCTCGAATTCTCATTTGAAGCACTAGAAGAATCTTCAGTAGCGTTTCGACGGATCGAAGGTTTCCTCAAGCGCGCCGAAGGAATTCTCGGTTCACTTCCCGAGGGAGTTATTGCGCCAGCATTTGCGGCCGCAATGAATGATGATCTAGCTGTTCCACAAGCACTCGCCTTCATCTCCGAGCGCGCTCGTGAAGGAAACACTGCAATTACCGCTAAAGATAATTCTGCGATCGCAGCAAGTGCGGCCGATATTCGCGGGGCGCTTAATATTTTGGGTTGCGATCCATACGATGAAATATTTGCCACAACGGGTGGTGTCTCGGATGAAATCATCGATGGCTTGATTGCCCTTGCTCTCGACCAGCGCACCCAAGCGCGTGCCCGTAAAGATTTTGCAGCCAGCGATGCTATTCGCGATCAGATTGCCCAACTGGGAATCACAATCGAAGACACCCCCGATGGTTCTCGTTGGACTATCAATCATGAGAGCGGTAAATAATGCGTCCCGGAAGAAAACGTCGCGAAGCCGAAGCAGCAAAGCTGACTCGTCCTTCGAAATCAGCCCAGAATCGTCGCCCAGAATCTCGGATGGAGACTCGCGCATCATCTGATGCAGTCGCTGGTCGCAATAGCGTTGTCGAAGCACTTCGCGCCAAAGTCCCTGCCAAAGAACTTCTTATTGCTGAACGCGCCGAAATCGATGAGCGTATGTCAGAGGCAATTCGCCTAGCAAAGAATGCTGATCTCGTGATTAAGGAAGTCACACGTGGCCATCTCGATGGCGTTACCGGCACCACCACCCACCAGGGAATCGCACTCGTCATTAAGCCTTATGGCTACAAAGATTTCGATGCCCTAATTGCTGGCGCGAAGAAGCCAGGATTAATCATTGGCCTCGACGGTGTTACTGATCCTCACAACTTAGGAGCGATCGTGCGTTCTGCTGCTGCATTTGGCGCCGACGGTGTAGTAATTCCAGAACGTCGTAATGCCGCAATGACTGGTTCGGCATGGAAATCATCTGCCGGCGCAGCAGCTCGCCTGCCTATTTCACAAGTGACCAACTTGGTTCGATCTATAGAAGATGCGAAAAAGGCTGGTTATTTCGTCGTTGGCCTTGATGCAGATGGCGATCAATCACTACCTGGTTTCACTTTGGCGCAAGAGTCGGTCTATCTCATTGTGGGTAGCGAAGGTAAAGGCATCTCCCGTCTTGCGCGTGAGAAGTGCGATCTCATTCTCTCTATTCCTATGCAATCCGATGTGGAATCGCTCAACGCAAGTGTGGCAACAGCTGTGACCATGTATTGGATCGCCGAGAAGCGCGCAGCACAAGCAGAGTAAAGCCATGGCTTCCTTCACACGATTCATCGCCCTCGGAGATTCATTTACCGAGGGAATGTGTGATGAGAAATTCGACGGCCATTATCGAGGCTGGGCCGATCGGGTAGCAGATGTACTCTCGACTGTAGATCCCGATTTCACTTATGTGAATTTAGCGGTGCGCGGAAAAGTCTTACATCAAGTAATCGATGAACAGTTGCCCGCGGCAATTCCATTTATTTCTGGCAAAGAAACCTTAATCTCCTTCCATGCTGGCGCCAATGATGTACTGCGCCCGAAGTACCAACCCGAGATTGCATTTGCGAAATATCGCCAAGCAGTCGCTGACCTCGCCAAGACTGGTGCAACTCTGATGCTCTTCACTGTTATTGAAACTGTGGATGGCAAAGGCAAGACCGCTGATCTCTGGGTGGAGCGTTTCACGGGCTTTAATATGAACGTCCGCGCCG
>CAIQXR010000131.1 GCA_903875815.1 uncultured Actinomycetes bacterium | reverse complement strand
CGCCGTGAAAGGCGAGACGACCGTGGTCGCTATGTTCTTGCAACCAGGAATCGGTTTCTTTGGCCCTACTTGTGGTTGGAAGTAAAACGTCGCTTTGCCTGCGGCTCCGGTGAATGTCGAAGAAATAGAGTTTCCATTTCGATAGGTCGAGCTTGTGAGGCCGGTTGAAAGCGCCGCCGTTACACCAGTGATGCCCTGAGCAAAAGTTACAGTCGTTTGTGACGATTGGATCTGTGAATAATTGATATCAGCTGCCTTTGTCGCCGTAACCAAACATGTACCAACACCTGCCGCGGTTAGCGCTGCTCCTGCAACTGAGCAAGAAGTCGTTCCATTTGCCGAGGAATAAGTGACGCTTCCTGTGCCTGATCCGCCAGAAATCGAAATCGTGAGGGGAACGCCATATGTGCCTCCGGTTGGACTAATCGTAATCGCAGATTGGCTAGCTAGATTGAAAGTAAAGGTTGCGGAGGAGCTTGTGGCCGAAACGTAATTTGTATCGGATGCGATGGTCGCGGTGACTAAACATGTTCCGCTAGATGCCGCCGTTAACGTTGCATTGCTTGCAGAGCTAGAAAGTGCGCAGCTAGTAGCCGTTCCATTCGCAACAGAGAATGTAATTGAACCTGTTCCGTTGCTTCCTGTTGTGGTGATCGCAAGAGTTTGGCTATAAGGATAGGTTGTCGAATTTGTACCCAGTGAAGAAATAGATATTGATTGAGGAATGGTCAAAATTGGAGCACAAGTAATTCCAAACCTGTCCTCAATTCCGCCGTAAAAGACGTAGATACCTATGGCTACGCTTCCTGCCGCGCAGGCAATATCCTCATGCGTCGTTGGAGTTGTATCGCCTAGGGAACTGCCGTAAGTACGATTTGTTCCGAGTGGAAGAGTTCCACAGAGCAGGGTCACACCGGCTGCAAAGGCAGAAGTCGAGGTTTTAAATACGCGAGCTCCAACGATGACCTGGTTGCCGCCACTCGAACTGCAATTGGGTGAAGTTAAAGCGGTACCAGCTGTCGATCCAAACGGCCCACCGACGCCTGTCGTGAGCGCGCCCACGGTCTGTCCATCGGCACTGAGTGGTGCGCACGTTCCTGTCACTTGCGTGAGCGTTGCTTTATACGTTCCCGTTGATTCGTAATTTGTTGTTTGACCACCGATGCCTACGAGAACACTGGTGCCACCACACGGACCGGCGCCGAAACTACCGCCGCCAGTGGTCGACGTAACGTTTGTTTGCGAAGAGCTGATTGTTAGCGCGGCATGAGAAATCGGCATGCCAATACTTGAAAACGCAATGAGGAAGACGGTTCCAAGGAGAGCCCTGCTCTTCCAAATCCCCATACTCACGTTGCTTATATTACTGAACGGGCTCGGTGTATGCGTTCGCGCTCACACCTGAGACAATGGAGCGATGATTTCCCGTCTTATTGTCGTGATTTACGATGGCGAATGTGACTTTTGCATCGCATCTGTCCAGTGGGTAGCGAAGAAAGTTCGAGTAGATGCTCGCCCGTTTCAGACCGCCCCGCTTAAGGATTATGGCTTAACAAAAGAGCAATGCGAAAAGGAAGTTGTTGTACTTGCTGATGGAGATCAATACTCAGGAGCTGCCGCACTCACTTTCCTGCTTAAGCAAAGAGGAAATCGATGGGTCAGTGGCGCAATCAAAGCCTTGGGACCAATCTCGCGCTTTGGATATCGATGGATTGCAAGTCATCGCAATTCCTTGGTCGTTAAATCGGCGACAAGATATTTGAAATGGCGAACTTAATTCTCTTTTAGAATTTCATCACTTATTTAGTTTGTTACGCCATGCCGAGAATGAGCGCACGGAGTGCGTGTGTGGTGTTCGTAGCCATGGGTAGGGATGGATTTCCGCCAAGTTCGTGAACTTGGAAAAGCTCGGGACTGGCGCATATGTGACAGCAACATCATTCTCTGCAGCGAATGTGTAGGGGTCTCCGATCGAGACCGTGACTTCGCGGCGGGTAGCCAAATCCTGCAGCGTCTCGAGATAGAAATAGATGCGCTTCGATGAGAGTTGTAACTTTTGGAGCGCTGCTTCATT
>CAIQXR010000130.1 GCA_903875815.1 uncultured Actinomycetes bacterium | reverse complement strand
TTGCCACAACCTTCGCAGACGAAGCATGAACCCGCCATACGCATCTTCACACCGCAGGTCATGCAGAGTGGTGCATCTGACTTCACGCCGCTCATCTTTTCGAAGAGCTCCATCGATGATCCAACACCCTGCGAGTTATCGACAGGCTTAGCTTCGATGGTGACTGATGCTGGCTTACTTACAGCCGCAGGAGCCGCCACAGCTACAGGTGCTTTTGGGGATACCGGTGCCTCCACGACAGCGTCTGGGGAGTATTCACCGGTCTCCAGTGCGCGTGCGCGCTCTGTCGATGTGTATAGACCCATTGCTGAGCGTGTCTCGTATGGCAAGTAATCCAACGCGAGGCGACGGAAGATGTAGTCCATCATGGATTGCGCCATGCGGATATCTGCATCATCAGTCATACCTGCTGGCTCGAAGCGCAAGTTAGTGAACTTCTCAACGAAGGTCTCTAGTGGAACGCCGTACTGCAAACCAATCGATACCGCGATCGAGAAGGCATCCATGACGCCGGCCAAGGTTGAACCCTGCTTGCCGAGCTTCAAGAAGACTTCACCGAGTGCGCCATCAGCATATGCACCAGCGGTCATGTAACCCTCTGCGCCACCGACTGAGAACGATGTGGTGCGTGATGGACGTGACTTAGGCAAGCGCTTACGTGAAGCAACTGGGTGTGCCTCTTCAACAACTGCATCTGCCTTCGCGCCCTTACCATCTGACAATGGTTGTCCGACCTTGCAGTTATCGCGGTACACAGCGAGCGCCTTAAGACCAAGCTTCCAGCCCTCGTAGTAGACCTCTTCGATCTCTGCCACTGTGGCATCAGAAGGAAGGTTCACGGTCTTGGAGATTGCACCAGACAAGAATGGTTGGCAAGCAGCCATCATGTGAACGTGGCCCATTGCTGAGATAGAGCGGATGCCCATCGCGCAATCGAAGACGGTGTAGTGCTCTTGCTTGAGTCCTGGAGCGTCGATGATGTTTCCGTTTGCAGCGATGTATTCAACAATCGCTTCGACGGTCTCCTCGGTGTAACCAAGCTTGCGAAGTGCCTGTGGGATGGTCTGGTTAACGATCTGCATAGATCCGCCGCCGACCAACTTCTTGAACTTCACGAGTGCAAGGTCTGGCTCGATACCGGTGGTATCGCAATCCATCATCAAGCCGATGGTGCCGGTTGGAGCAAGAACCGATGCCTGCGCGTTGCGCCAGCCGTTCTTCTCGCCGATCTCAATGCCCTTTTCCCATTCCTTCACAGCAACGGCCCAGACATCTGCATCCAAGGTGGTGACTGACTTAGCGGAAACGGTTGCGTTCGCGTGCTTCTTCATGACGCGAGTATGTGCAGCAGCGTTACGTGCGTAACCTGCGTAAGGTCCAACGATGCCAGCGAGTTCTGCTGAGCGACGGTAGGAAGTACCGGTCATCAACGATGTGATTGCACCAGCGAGTGCACGACCACCATCTGAATCGTATGCAAGGCCTGATGCCATAAGCAGCGCACCAAGGTTTGCATATCCGATACCGAGCTGGCGGTAGTTGCGGGTGGTCTCACCGATTGGCTCGGTTGGGAAGTCTGCGAAGCAGATAGAGATATCCATCGCGGTGATGATCAACTCGGTTGCCTTCACGAAGTTACGGGCATCGAATGATCCATCAGACTTCAAGAACTTGAGCAAGTTCAGTGATGCCAAGTTACATGATGAGTTATCGAGTGACATGTACTCAGAGCAAGGGTTCGATGCGTTGATGCGACCGGTCTCTGGGTTGGTGTGCCAATCGTTAATGGTGTCGTCGTACTGGATGCCTGGGTCAGCGCATGCCCATGCTGCTTCTGCGACCTTGCGGAAGAGCTCGCGCGCTTCAACGGTCTCGATAACTTCGCCAGAAGCACGAGCCACGAGACCGAACTTCTCACCCTTTTCGTATGCACGCATGAAAGCGTCTGATACGCGGACTGAGTTGTTTGCGTTCTGGTACTGAACCGAGACGATGTCCTTGCCGCCCAAGTCCATGTCGAAGCCAGCATCACGCAATGCGCGGATCTTGTCTTCTTCGCGAACCTTGGTCTCGATGAATTCTTCGATATCTGGGTGGTCGATATCCAACACAACCATCTTCGCAGCGCGACGTGTTGCGCCACCTGACTTGATGGTTCCTGCTGATGCGTCAGCACCGCGCATGAAGGAGACCGGACCTGATGCGGTTCCACCGGACTTCAACAATTCCTTGGCAGAGCGAATACGTGAGAGGTTCAATCCTGCGCCAGAGCCACCCTTGAAGATCATTCCTTCTTCGCGGTACCAGTTAAGAATCGAATCCATGGTGTCATCAACAGAGAGGATGAAGCAGGCAGATACCTGCTGTGGTGCGTTGGTGCCCACGTTGAACCAGACTGGTGAGTTGAATGAGAAGTACTGGTGCATAAGCATCCACGTAAGTTCGTGCTCGAAGATTTCAGCATCGGTCTCGGTTGCGAAGTAACCGTTCTCTTTTCCTGCCTTGGTATAGGTAAGAACTACGCGATCGATAACTTGCTTCAATGACCATTCACGATTGTCATGACCGACAGCACCACGGAAGTACTTGGTGGTCACGATGGTGGATGCGTTGACTGACCAGAAGTCTGGATACTCGACGCCCTTTTGTTCGAAGATTACTTCGCCGGACTTCCAGTTGGTCTGGACTACGTCGCGACGTTCCCATGTCACTTCGTCATACGGGTGCACACCTGCAGTGGTGTAGATGCGTTCAAGAGTAAGACCTTTTCCGTTGGTCTTCTTTGCTCCCGATGTTGCTGGCTTGTTGACGATAGACATGCGTCTGTTCCTTCTTCCGTGTATTTAGCGAGTAAGTGAATCTGAATGGTCTGTTTGTGAAACATTGCCTGGCACGACTTGGGAATTAGTCGTTTTACTACTTGTAGAACTTGTCTTGCTTGAAGGTGCCGCGCGGAGAAGAGCGATCTCACCTTCGAAATCTTCTAGGGAGGAGAAGTTACGGTATACCGAGGCATAACGTAGGTAAGCGACCTCATCGAGTTCTCGGAGTGGCGCGAGGATCGCCATGCCGACTTCATGTGCCTCTACTTCAGCATTTCCATCGCCACGAAGTGCTTCCTCCACGCGCTGCGCCAAGAGAACCAAGTCATCGTTGGTGACTGGTCGTCCCTGACATGCCTTGCCCACGCCGGCGATGACCTTCTCGCGGCTGAAAGGCTCGGTCGCGCCCGAACGCTTGATCACCATCAGAGCCGATGTCTCTGATGTGGTGAAGCGGCGGTTGCAGGATGTGCACTCCCGGCGACGACGGATGAGGGTGCCTTCTTCTGTTGGCCGTGAATCGACGACTCGAGAGTCATCGTGGCGGCAGAAGGGGCAGATCATCTGAGGTCTCCAAAGAGCTAGAAAGCGGTTAGTAATGAGGGCCGAGCGAGGTGGTGCTTTATTCAAAGTGCCCGCCGTGGGGGAAATCCAGCGAGTCGCTAAACATAGTGCAAAACCACAACTTATGGAACGTTATTGCGGTCTTACCCCTACATCTTGTGGTAACTCTAAACCCGCACTTGAGGGCTTTGTTGCACCGACACGCCGAGGCTAGGTGAATTTAAGGCGCTAGCGCCCCGTAGAGACTTTCGCAGGCTTATTTAGTGACAGGAACCCATAACTTCTCGCCGGCATGGATATCAGAGGACTGAAGGGCGTTGGCAGAAACGATCTGATCGACCACGGCTGAGACATCGCCATTGCCAGCCACTGATGTAGCCAAGGACCAGAGGGTCTCCCCGCCAGCAACAACAACGCGTTGGTATCCAGCAGTGCCGTTGTGCACTCCTGTAGTTGACGCATTACCAACAGCGCTAAAACCAGCGCCAATCACTACTAATAGCGATGCTCCAACAAAGGTGCGGGCTAACTTGCGGCGACGTGTTGTGCTCATGTTCTTAGTAGACATTGCTGGGTCCTGCTTCCTGCTTCAACGATGTTCGAGGGGATTCGAACATCTGTTCTAATGAGAAATATATACGCCCCCACTGACACTGTCCAGCCAAAATCGAACAAATGTTCGACTTTTTTAACTTTTTCCTTTACCCTCTACCCATGAGCAAAAAACCAGCCGATTCCCCTAAATCAGCCAAGTTAGCAAAGGCAGCCTCCCCCGTCACCGAGCTGCCCGACGGTCCCGCTGGCGAGCATGGTCTGACCACTCGCCAGCTGAAGATCCTCGAGGTCATCCAGTCCGCTATCTCCACCAACGGCTACCCACCCACCATGCGTGAAATCGGTGCCGCCGCTGGTCTTGCCTCTCCTGCCTCTGTCTCCTACCAGCTCAACCTCTTGGCGGAAAAGGGCTTCATCCGCCGTGATGAGAACAAGGGCCGCGCCATGGAGATCAACATGCCGGGCGATGAGCCAGCCCTGACCCCAGAGAAGTCAGTGAACGTGCCTCTAGTCGGTCAGATTGCCGCCGGCGTGCCTATCACCGCTGACCAGAACATTGATGAGATCCACACCCTGCCTGAATCCCTCGTCGGCAAGGGCGATGTCTACATGCTCAAGGTCAAGGGTGATTCCATGATTGATGCCGCCATCTGCGATGGCGACTACGTCGTTATCCGTCAGCAGAAGAATGCCGAAAAGGGCGAAATCGTCGCTGCCATGATCGATGGTGAAGCAACCGTCAAGACCTTCTCCAAGAAGGATGGCCACTACTGGCTCCTACCCGCAAACGAGAACTACGCCCCCATCCCTGCCGATAACGCAGAGATCCTG
>CAIQXR010000129.1 GCA_903875815.1 uncultured Actinomycetes bacterium | reverse complement strand
GGATTTTGTTGGTGTATCAGGCGTGCCTTCATACATCACTTGCGTAGCGCCATTAATCATGGGGCCATACACAACGTAGGAATGGCCAGTGATCCAACCAATATCAGCAGTGCACCAATAGACATCGCGCTCTGGCTTGAGATCAAAGACCATCTTGTGAGTAAAAGCTGCTTGAGTGAGATATCCACCAGTCGTATGGAAAATTCCCTTGGGCTTTGCAGTAGTACCCGATGTATAGAGAATGAAGAGACCATGTTCGGAATCAAAACCTTCAGCCGTATGTTCTGCGCTCTGGCGATCAACGATCTCGTGCCACCAAATATCAAGCGAATCATTCCACGCAACTTCCTGACCAGTGCGCTTAACAACCAAAACTTTCGAAACGTTGTGTTCACCATTCATCGCTTCATCGACTGCGGGCTTGAGTGCAAATGGTGCACCACGACGGAAACCACCATCGGAGGTAATAACTAATTTCGCATCGGCATCTTGAATGCGGGAGAGAAGTGCGTCGGCAGAAAATCCACCGAAGACAACGGAGTGAATGGCGCCGATGCGAGCGCATGCCAACATCGCAACAGCAGCTTCCGGAATCATTGGCAAATAAAGTGCAACTCGATCGCCTTTGCCAACACCTAATTCAATAAGTGCATTGGCTGCCTTCTTCACATCGTGCAACATCTGCGCATAGGTAATGGTGCGCTTATCGCCGGGTTCGCCTTCGAAATAAAATGCGACGCGATCACCGCGACCCTCTAGGACATGTCGATCGAGTGCGTTGTAGGCAGCATTTATTTTTCCGCCGACAAACCATTTAGCATCAGGGACTTTCCACTCGAGAGTCTGAGTCCATGGCTGCTCCCAAGCGAGCGCTTCTGCGGCGCTCTCCCAAAAAGCTAAGCGATCGCTGGCTGCCGCGTCGAAGAGTGCAGGCGTGGCATTGGCTTGGGCAACAAAGCTCGGGTCTGGCGCAAAAGTACGATAATCTTGCCCGAGATTTTCCAAAGCCTCAGTAGCGCCATTGCTCATATTTCGAGGTTACCAGCGCTGTGGATTGCACAGAAGAGGTTTGGCGCTCAGAAATAGCAAGGAGTTCTTCCTTAGCGTTGCCTCATTCCGATCGGCCATCCCCGGCCATCGACTTCTCCCGCCCCGCGAACCGGGGAAAGAAAGGCACACCCATGGGACTGATCTTCAAAATCATCACCAACCTCCATGTCGTCAGCGTCGCCGCCAAAGCAGTGGCCCGCGCCGGCAAAGTCCTGCTTCACTCCAACTTTGGCCTCTTGGGCCTGGATCGAGTACTGAGCTGGTTCGGTATTAACTAGAAATAGGGCATTTCGGATAATTCCACTCATTCCTAAGGGGCTGCGTAGCCGGCCACTTCGGGCAAGGCTTTCGCCTATTGGCCCAAAATGTGGTGGGATTAGCCGTAAGCCTCACCGCTGACCCAATGAAGCGCCTCGGTTGAGTTTTACAGAATTTTTGTAGAGCCGCCTCACAGATCTGTTCAATACAGAACTACTCAATTGGGAGAAGACCATGGCAATTGCAACCCCGGAAATTTACGCAGAGATGCTCGACCGCGCTAAGGCCGGTTCATTCGCATATCCCGCAGTTAACATCTCATCATCGCAGACCATCATTGGTGCGATCCGTGGCTTTGCTGAGGCAAAGTCCGATGGAATCATCCAGATCTCTTGGGGCGGCGCTGAATACGCATCTGGCTCAACCGTGAAGAACATGGTCGATGGCGCAGTTGCGCTCGCAGAATTCGCACACGTCGTTGCAAAGAATTACAACGTTAACATTGCTCTTCACACCGACCACTGCCCAGCAGAGAAGCTCGATGGCTTCATGCGTCCACTCCTTGAACTCGGCGCACAGCGCATTAAGAATGGCCAAGCACCACTCTTCAACTCACATATGTGGGATGGATCTGCAGTATCCATGGAAGAGAACATGAAAATTTCTGATGAATTGATTACCAAGTCGGTTGCCGCTCGCACCATTCTTGAAATCGAAATCGGCGTTGTCGGTGGCGAAGAAGATGGCATCGAAGCAAAGCATGACGCCAAGCTCTACTCCACACCAGAAGATGCACTCCTCACTTTAAAGACACTTGGTAACGGTGAGCGCGGTCGCTATATGGTGGCAGCAACATTTGGAAACGTTCACGGCGTTTATAAGCCAGGAAACGTTGTTCTTCAGCCACAGATTTTGAAGACACTTCAGGATGCAGTTGCTAAAGAGCTTGGCCTTCCAGCTGGCTCAAAGCCAATGGACCTCGTCTTCCATGGTGGCTCTGGTTCGCTGCTTTCAGAGATCCGCGACTCATTGGATTACGGCGTCATTAAGATGAATATTGATACCGATACTCAATATGCATTTACTCGCCCAGTCGTTGATCACATCATGAAGAATTACGATGGCGTTCTTAAGATCGATGGCGAAGTCGGAAATAAGAAGGCTTACGATCCACGCGCCTGGGGCAAAGCTGCTGAAGCAGGCATTGCTGCTCGCATCGTCGAGGCATGCGAAGATCTCCGCTCTGCGGGAACTTCACTTAAAGCCTAATGACTGCACTCGTATTACTGGGCGCCCAATGGGGCGATGAAGGTAAAGGCAAAGCTACTGACTTACTTGGCGATCGGGTCGACTACGTCGTGCGCTATCAAGGCGGAAATAACGCGGGCCATACCGTAGTTATTGGCGATCAAAAATATGCCTTGCACTTACTTCCATCCGGAATTTTGAGCCCTAACGTTGTTCCGGTAATCGGCAATGGCGTAGTCATTGACCCTTCTGTTTTGTTGCAAGAGATCCAAGGCCTCAATGAACGTGGCATCGATACTTCGAAGTTGAAGATCTCAACAAACGCACACCTCATTACTCCTTATCACCGCACTATCGACAAAGTCTCGGAACGTTTCTTGGGTAACTCCAAGATCGGAACAACGGGTCGCGGTATTGGTCCGGCCTATGCCGACAAGATCAATCGCATCGGTGTGCGCGTTCAAGATCTCTTCGATCCATCGATCTTGCGCCAAAAGCTGGAGAGCGCGCTGCGCGATAAGAACCAAGTTCTGATCAAAGTCTTTAATCGCAAGGGCATTGAAGTCGAAGATGTCTTGAATGAGTATCTTGGCTATGCCGAAGTACTCCGTCCTTACGTAACAGATACTGCGCTACTTCTTGATCAAGCTCTTAAAGCAGGCAAGACGGTATTGCTCGAAGGATCACAAGGAACTTTGCTCGATGTTGATCACGGTACTTATCCATTCGTTACTTCTTCTAACCCAACTGCAGGTGGCGCATCGACTGGTTCTGGAATTGGACCAACGAAGATCACCACTGTTATTGGAATCGTGAAGGCCTACACCACTCGCGTTGGCTCTGGACCT
>CAIQXR010000128.1 GCA_903875815.1 uncultured Actinomycetes bacterium | reverse complement strand
CATCAATTTCATTACTGCCCATGATGGCTTCACGCTCAATGATCTGGTCTCCTATGACCACAAACATAATGAAGCTAATGGCGAAGAAAATCGCGACGGCACAGATTCCAATCGTTCGTGGAATCTCGGTGTTGAAGGTGAAACCACTGACACAGCCATCAGTGAATTACGACTGCGGTTGATGAAATCACTTCTGGGGTCGCTGCTCCTCTCTGCGGGAGTTCCCATGATCACGATGGGCGATGAAGTTGGTCGATCGCAAGCAGGTTCCAACAATGCTTACTCGCTACCGAAGAACGCGACCGGCATAGAGCTCACTTCACCGGAAAGCTTCAATGGTGGCTGGGCACTTTCCTGGGAGCGCAACCCGCGAGAACACGATCTCTTTGCCACTGTGCAAGCGCTGATAAGTATTCGCAAGAACTATCTCGTCGATGTCGCCAAGGAATTCTTTACCGGCGAACTCGATTTAGGAACCAACCGGAAAGATCTCGCCTGGTTTAGACGTAATGGGCAAGAGATGAACGATGAGAATTGGCACCAAGGCGACCGCAACCACTTGGCTATGTATGTCGATGCTTCAGCTAATCAAGCGTTGCTGATTCTGCTCAACGCCGCCACCCATGAGAACGCTTTCACCCTGCCGGCCGAGAAATGGGGCAACTCCTACCGATCGATTTTCGACTCCGCTCAGCCAGTGGAGACTTTCGAGCCACGTATTTTTAAGCCGGGCGAGACCACCCTTCTTCCCGCGCATACCCTCCAAGTTTGGCTCGTAAACCGGAGTTAATACTCGGCAGTAAGCCAAAAATCGTCTTAGACTCTTTAAATGCTCGCACTGCTCGCCCCTGGCCAGGGCTCCCAAACTCCTGGTTTTCTCAGCCCATGGCTGGAAAATGGCGCGACCAAAGAGCTCTTACAACATTGGTCCGGCCTCATTGATTTGGACTTGGTCCGCCTCGGCACAACTGCCGATGCCGATGAGATCCGTGATACCGCTAATGCTCAGCCGCTCTTGGTTGCCGGTGGAATTATCGGTGCGCTCGCACTCCTCGAATCCGGCCCACTGCCTATTTCTTATTTAGCTGGACACTCAGTCGGTGAACTCACCGCAGCTGCCTTGGCTGGTGTGATTGATAGCGATACCGCGATGACGTTGGTGCGCGCCCGCGGTGTGGAGATGGCGAAAGCTGCGCTCGGCACTGAAACGGGAATGTCAGCAGTTCTCGGTGGCGATCGTGACGTCGTTGTCGCAGCACTCGCCGAATTAGGACTTGCCCCAGCAAATGAAAATGGCGCAGGTCAGATCGTTGCTGCTGGACCACTCTCTGCTTTGGCTACTCTTTCCGAAAATCCACCAGCAGGCGCGCGCGTTCGCGCACTTGCTGTCTCTGGCGCTTTCCATACTTCAACGATGTCGCCGGCACTTGCGGTCATGACTCCCCTTGCTGCATCGGCGCAGGTGAGCGATCCGAATATTTCACTACTTTCCAATAAAGATGGCGCAGTTGTCACAACTGGCCGCGAAGTTCTCGATCGAATCGTCGGACAGATCGCTGGTCCAGTTCGCTGGGATCTCTGTATGCAGACTTTGGCTGCGCAAGGCGTTACAGGTGTTATTGAAGTACCACCAGCCGGAACTTTGGTTGGTCTAGTCAAGCGTGCTACTCCAGAGATTGAAACTTTCGCACTTAAGTCGCCAGAAGATTTAGCAGGCGCTCGCGAATTTATCGAAAAGCATGGTGGCAAGTAATGAGCCTTCAATCAAAACCACGACGTAATTCTCGGATGCTCTCCGTGGGTGCCTACCGCCCAGCCAATGCCGTTCACAATAATGAGATTGTCGGAAAGATTGATTCCTCCGATGAATGGATCCAGCAGCGCACCGGTATTGAATCCCGCAACTTTGCCGGACCGGATGAATCACTTGTGGATATGGCTGAGAAAGCCTCACGCATCGCTATTGGGCGTGCAGGACTTGACGCTAGCCAGATT
>CAIQXR010000127.1 GCA_903875815.1 uncultured Actinomycetes bacterium | reverse complement strand
GCTTGAAGTTCAGTGCCATCACCTTCGCGAAGTGTGGCAAAGCAGAGCTTGCCAGTGTCGCGTTTAAAAATTACTCGACCAGCGACTGACTCAGTAATTCCAGTGGCATGATCAACTGGAAGATCGGTATGCGCTTCGCGAATTGCTTTGAGCGTTGCGGTCCGTGGCACGGAGACGGGGTAAGCCTCAGCGCCGCGCTCCATAATCGCTGCCCGCTTCTCGCGTCGAATCCGAAGTTGCTCGGGAAGATCGTCTTCGACAGGAAGGGCAGGGTTATTGGATTCGCTCATAATGCCTAAATCTTAGCAACCGGCTAGTTGCGCTCATGCACCAAGCGAAGGCCAATCAAGGTGAGATCAGGCTCGTGATAATCAATTCGATGGGCAATTCCCAGCACTAGTGGGGCCAACCCACCAGTAGCAATCACGGTTGCTGCTCCACTTTCAGGATAAAGCGCTTCCAACTCTTCTGAGATGCGCGTGACCAAACCGTCGACTTGGCCAGAAAAGCCGTAGATCGTTCCAGATTGCAACGCCTCTACCGTGTTCTTGCCGATGACATTCTTTGGCTTCACCAATTCCACTTTTCGCAATTGTGCTGCGCGGGCGGCAAGCGCCTCCACTGAGATTTCAATTCCCGGTGCAAGTGCGCCACCAAGAAATTCGCCCTTCGGTGAGACCACATCGAGATTTGTTGATGTACCGAAATCCACAACGATGCATGGGCCGCCGTCGCCATAGAGTGTGTGAGCAGCCAAAGTATTAACGATTCGATCAGCGCCAATCTCCTTGGGATTATCGACGAGTAGGGGTACGCCAGTTTTAATCCCTGGCTCCACGATCGTGCAGGAGATATTTGAGAAATAGCGTTCAATCATGGCGCGAATTTCTCGAAGCGATGCTGGCACTGTCGAGCAAACTGATAGCCCGGTGACCGAATAGCCAGCGATGAGGGCGGTGTAGCGCAACCACAATTCATCGGCAGTATCGCGTGGATCGGTCTTGACTCGCCACGATTTGGTGAGCTTCTCGCCGTCAAAAATTCCCAACACGGTATTGGTATTACCGATATCGATAGTTAATAACATTATTTGCTCACTTTCAGATCGAGACCGATATCTAATACAGCTGCGGAATGGGTCAGAGCCCCGATGGCTAAGTAATCAACACCAGTTTCGGCATAAGCACGAGCGTTTGCTATGTGAATACCGCCGGAAGCTTCGAGTCGCACTCGCCCACTGGCAATTTTTACTGCTTCTTTACATTGCGCCGGCTCCATGTTGTCGAGCAAGATCAGATCGGCACCCACATCGATCGCCTCGGAGAGTTGCTCCAAAGTATCCACTTCGACTTCGATCGAAATATTTGGATCAATCGCTTTAATCGATTGATAGGCCGCAGTCAGCGAACCGGCCGCAACAATGTGATTATCTTTAATGAGCGCCGCGTCACTGAGGGAGATTCGGTGATTAACTCCCCCGCCCATTCGCACCGCATATTTTTCTAAGTACCGATAGAGCGGAGTGGTCTTGCGGGTATCACGAATCTTTGTGGTCGTACCAGCAATGGCATCTACCCAGCTCTTAGTGAGAGTAGATATTCCGCTGAGATGACCGAGAAAGTTAAGCGCCGTTCGTTCAGCCAAGAGCAGCGCGCGGGTATTGCCACGAGCTTGGATAATCAGATCGCCGGCTTTCACTTCACTGCCATCGGCAATCTCAATCGAATAGTCGGTAATTCCTTGGCTCTCCAGAACAGCAGCAGCCACTAAAGCTCCCGATACGACGCCAGCTGTGCGGGCGCGAAATTCGGCCAGCGAGTTTTGATCTGCAGGAATGGTTGCGACAGAAGTGATATCAATCCCGCCGTCGAGATCTTCTGTGATCGCAGCCACTACCAACTTCTCAATTTCTGATGCGTTGAGGCCGGCTTGCGTCAGTTCGTTGGTAAGAGTGGGAGTAAGCATTACTTCACCTTCTCAGTATGAGTGTGCCAAGTTCCGGCTGGATCGATCTCTTGTATGACTCGTACTAACCATTGATCACTTGTCGCTGGGAAGTCGCTACGCCAATGAGACCCACGGGACTCTTTACGTTCTAGAGCAGAGCGAACAATGGCTTGCGCCAAGAGGAAGAGATTGGATGCCTCCCACGCTTCAATGCACGGCGCATCAGATTGTCGGGTGCCAAGGGAATTTAAAGTTTTTAAAGTTTCCGTCAGCGAGCTCTCCGAACGCATCACACCAGCGCCTTGGCTCATCGCTAGTTGCAACGGCAATTTAATAGCTGGATCTACAAGGAATGTTGCCGAACTATCAGCGATGGGATCGATTTGCGCAGGTAAGTGCGCCGCAATATCGGCAGCGATACGACTTCCAAAGACCAGACCTTCGAGGAGTGAGTTGGAGGCCAACCGATTGGCACCATGCGCACCAGTACACGCCGTTTCACCACATGCGTAAAGACCGGCGATTGAGGTGCGGCCGTTGAGATCGACTTTCACGCCACCGGATGCATAGTGCGAAGCAGGTGCGACCGGAATTAATTGGCGAGTGGGATCGATGCCATTTTCCAAACACGAGGCGTTGATCGTTGGAAAACGCACTGCAAAATCTGTGATGTGTGTGGCATCGAGCCAGACATGCGAAGTGTGGCCCTCTTTCATCTGAATGAATATCTCTTTGGCTACAACATCACGCGGTGCAAGTTCTGCTTGCGGATGCTTGGCTACCATAAAGCGTTCGCCTTTATCATTAAGGAGATAGGCACCTTCACCGCGAACTGCTTCAGAAATCAGCGGTTGTTGGCCGCCCGCGTTCTGCTCTCGCCACAAAACCGTGGGGTGGAATTGAATAAATTCGACATCCGCAATTTGTGCTCCAGCACGCAGCGCTAACGCAACTCCATCACCAGTGGAGACCGAAGGGTTCGTAGTCTGCGAATAGACCTGACCGAGTCCACCAGTTGCGATGACAACTGCCCGACCTAGCGCCTGGCCAACGCCATCTCGGCTGCCAGCGCCAATAACATGCAACGTCAGTCCACAGACAGCGCCGTTAGCACCTTTGAGAACATCGATGGCAAGAGCGTTTTCAATAACTTCAATTCCGGCATCTTCATTGACTGCTGCAAGGAGTGCTCGTGAAACTTCAGCACCAGTGGCATCGCCACCAGCGTGCAAAATGCGGTTCCGTAAGTGTCCGCCT
>CAIQXR010000126.1 GCA_903875815.1 uncultured Actinomycetes bacterium | reverse complement strand
GAATTTCGCGATCATCTCTACCTTTCTCCTGAGTTACTTGAGTTGGCTAATCCGCTCCCTTCGTCTGCGAATATTTGTAGTGGCCCTGGTTCTAGCGGGCTTCATTGAAATCGTTCGGCCATCACCATCGGTTCTTCGCGCAGCTGTTATGAGCGGTGTCTTACTCATCGCGCATGCTCGGGGTCAGCGCCACTCCGCGCTGCCTGCACTCGGCCTAGCGATAACACTCCTCCTACTGATTAATCCCTTTCTTGCAATCGATCCAGGCTTCGCACTTTCCGTTAGTGCGACAGCAGGGATTCTGCTGCTCCAAAAACCGCTCGATGAAAGGCTCGTATCAATAGTGCGCGTCGCTCGATGGCGTGAGCTAATCGTGATTCCACTCGCAGCCACTATTTTTTGTTTACCGATTATCGTGGCCATCTCAGGACAAATTTCTCCGCTGTCGATTCCAGCCAATATTTTGGCGTCGCTCGCTGTCGCGCCAGTAACGATTATCGGCTTTCTCGCTGCGCTTGTCGCAACAATCTCACCACCTCTAGCGCATCTGCTTTTGGTGCCGCTCGGCCCGATCTCGGGGTGGATTAGTTGGGTCGCTGCGACTTTCTCGCATTTTCCAGTGATCCAACTTCCACATAGTTACTTAGGTGCCTTCGTGATACTCCTCGCCTTACTCCTTCGTAGATGGTGGCGCCGACTTTTCTTAGCGCTAACACTTCTTCTCCTGGCGACCTCATGGATAAGTTCGGCTTGGCCGGGATCGAATTGGTTGATGGCGGTATGTGATGTGGGCCAAGGTGATGGCTTTGCAATTCACCTAGCAAAGGATCAAGCATTGGTTATCGATAGTGGGCCTGATCCGCGCCTGATGGATTCTTGCCTCTCACTATTAGGAGTGCGCGATATCCCGCTAGCGATTCTGACCCATTTTCATGCCGACCATGTGGGTGGCGTCAGCGCTTTAACAAATCATCGAACTCTCCACGCCTATTGGATCTCATCGGATCATCAACCGACGAGTGAATATCAGAGTGTGCTGCAGGCACTCGCTCCCGTTGTGCCTATAGAAGTTTCAGCAGGTGAGCGATTTACGATCGGATCGCAATATGGTCCAGTCATCATCGAGATACTCTCGCCAGAAGCAGGCACCGGTAATTCACTCGTACACCAAACCGGAAGTGACATTAATAATTCCAGCATCGCTGCCATCATCACCATTGCTGGCCTGCGCATCTTTGCGGCCGGTGACATCGAACCACAGCGGCAGGCAGAAATCCTCGCCACCTATCGGGGTGGCCCCGTAGATATTCTTAAAGTGGCGCATCACGGCTCTTCGCATCAAGACCCGGAATTAGAAAAATTGCTTCGTCCAAAGGTAGCCGTGATAAGTGTGGGCCTTGGCAATCCATATGGGCACCCGTCACCTGCCACGATCGCCCGGCTACACAACCTGGGGGCTCGCACCTTTCGCACCGATCTCGATGGGGCGATTTCTATCGATTCCTCCCTTAGGATCAGAACCATTAAGAGCGGATCAAAGAGAGATTGGTGGAAAATTTCGTGGGGTTGACCTTGATTCAAGGCGGGGAGTCGATTCTCGCTGATCGGGCAATTGCAGAAAT
>CAIQXR010000125.1 GCA_903875815.1 uncultured Actinomycetes bacterium | reverse complement strand
GTGAAAGCTTTGTTATCAGCACCGCGTGAGATGTTAAGAATCTCGCTCTTGGGAAGAAGGGAGGTGTAGAAAGTCGCGGCTTCTTCCGCCTGATCGTTGAACCAGAGCATATGGCTGAGTGTGGGCATGGTCGGAAGAGTACGTCTTTTCTGGGTTTCTAGCGGGCCCTAGGAGGATCTAGGAGGATCTAGCGAGCTCTAGCGAGTAGGAACGATCAGCTTCTGGCCGGCCACGACATCGGTGCTGGCGAGGTGGTTGAGGGAGACAATCTGATCGACGACCGCTGAGGAGTCGCCACCGACGAGGCCGGCGATGGACCAGAGGGTCTCGCCCTGGGCAACAACGACGGTCATCACTGAACTCTTATCGAAGTGAGCGGCAGTCGCAGGAGTCGATGCACTTGTAGAAGCGCTAAAACCAGCGCCAATTACTATCATTAGCGATGCACCAATAACGGTGCGAGCTAACTTGCGCTTACGTGAGGTGCTCATTGTCTGGCTCATCTTCTGGCTCATCTTTGACTTCCGACCTTCTCTTCAACAGTATTCGAGGGGATTCGAACACTTGTTCTAATGAGAAATATAGACCACCCCACTGACATTGGCAAGAAATTTTCGAACAGATGTTCGACTTTTTTGGAAAAATCCCCTACCCTTAGGTCATGGCTAAAAAAGCAACTGATGTGTCCCCGCTCGCTGCAAACCCAGTCTCCGAGCTCCCAGATGGCCCAGCCGACGATTCCGGCCTCACCCCCCGTCAGCGCAAGATCCTCGAATTCATCAAAGAAGCGACCGAGACCAATGGCTACCCGCCAGCGATGCGTGAAATCGGCGCCGCGGTCGGCCTCGCCTCCTCCGCCTCCGTCTCCTACCAACTCAGCGTCCTCGTTGAAAAGGGCTGGATTCGTCGTGATGCCACCAAGGGCCGTGCCATGGAAGTCACCATCCCGGGCGAAGAGAATCAGATTGCGCCAGAGAAGTCGGTCAATGTTCCATTGGTTGGCCAGATTGCAGCAGGTATCCCTATTACTGCCGATCAAAATATCGAAGAGATTCATGCGCTCCCCGAGTCCCTAGTGGGCAAGGGCGAGATCTACATGCTCAAGGTCAAGGGTGACTCCATGATCGACGCTGCAATCTGCGATGGCGACTTCGTCGTTATTCGTTCGCAGAAGAACGCAGAGCTTGGCGAGATAGTTGCTGCAATGATCGACGGCGAGGCCACCGTGAAGACTTGGTCAAAGAAGGATGGTCACTACTGGCTCCTTCCCGCCAACGACTCCTATGCACCTATCCCTGGCGATGACGCAGAGATTCTCGGCAAGGTTGTAGCAGTTCTTCGTAGTGTTAAGTAGCGTCCAGCAGCATCCATAAAAGATTTGCATGAGGCCATCTCGCCATAGACTGGCGACATGGCCTCTCTCTTTGATTCGTTAACAATCCGCGACCTCACCATTCCTAATCGAATCTGGGTCTCTCCTATGTGTCAGTACTCTGCCAAAGATGGATTTGTTGGCGAGTGGCACCGCATTCATCTTGGCTCATTTGCCACAGGCGCTGCAGGATTGATCATGGTGGAAGCGACGGGCGTAGTTTCTGAAGGACGAATCTCTATCAGTTGCCCATCCATTGAAGATAATGAACATGCCGCAGCGTTTAAGCCCATGATTGATTTTGCCCATTCGCAGGGCTCCACCATGGGAATTCAATTAGCGCACTCAGGTCGCAAAGGTTCCACAACAGCTCTCAATAGTGATCACCCGATCGCCACAGCAAGTGAGGGTGGTTGGCAGACTGTTTCGGCCTCTGCCATCGCCTTTGACACCATGCCGACTCCGCGCGAGCTCACCATTGCTGAAATAAAAGAACTTGTTTACTCCTTCGCTTCAGCAGCAAAACGAGCAGTATCAGTAGGTTTCGATCTCATCGAGATTCACGCCGCCCATGGATATTTGCTTCATCAGTTCTATTCACCGCTCACCAATCAGCGCACAGATGAATATGGTGGCAGCTTTGAGAATCGCACCCGCTTCTTACGCGAAGTCGTCACTGCAGTTCGAGAGGTAATTCCCGCGGGCACTCCCCTCTTTGTGCGCATCTCCGCTAGCGACTGGACTGATGGCGGTTGGACGTTGATCGATTCAGTTGAACTCTGTGCGCAGCTCAAAGAATTGGGTGTTGACCTGATCGATGCATCATCAGGTGGCAACATCCACAATGCCAAGATCGAAGTAGCTCCGGGCTACCAAGTTCCTTTCGCTACCGCGATCCGGGCAGAGACGGGGATCCTCACTTCTGCCGTAGGAATGATCACTGAACCAGAGCACGCTCAGTACATCGTGGAGACCGGCGAAGCTGATGCCGTCTTCCTCGCGCGCGCGATGCTCCGCAACCCTCGGTGGGCGCTCCACGCTGCCGAAGTACTTAAAGGAGAAATCCACTGGCCGGCCCAATATGCTCGCGCCGCACGTACAAGTGTGAGAAAGTAATTCCATGAACAACGCCATCAAAGTCTGCTTCAGTAAATATTTCGACGGCAACGGCCGCGCTTCTCGAAGCGAGTTCTGGTACTTCTATCTCTTCGTCATCCTTGTAAATTTTGTCGTCAGTGCAGTCGTGGGCACATCGAATCAACTCATCGGCCAGATCATTACCTTGGCAGTTGCAATTCCTTTGATCGCTGCTGGAGTTCGCCGTATTCATGACCATGGCAAGAGCGGCTGGTTCATCTTGGTCCCTTTTTACAACCTCTACCTCTATTGCACCGAAGGCGAGCCAGGCGAGAACCAATATGGCGCGCCTGCAATTAAGTACTAACTAAAAGCAGCAACCCGACGTTAAACGATTTTGACGTTGGTAATGAAGCAACTCTTGATGTAACTCGTCAGGGCCGCTGCTTCGGCGGTATCGACCGTCAAGTGGTACTTAGATTTCACGGTGATCCACGCAGAGATGTAATTGCACTTCCATAATGGTGGCATCCAATTTGCTGGATCCTTATCCCCCTTCTCGCGATTGATCGATGAATCCACCGCCATCAGCAAGTTAGGGGTTTTCAGGTCATTGGCATAGGTCTCGCGTTGCAGCGCAGTCCAACTCCATGCTCCTGAGCGCCAGGCTTCATCGAGCGGCACCAAATGATCGATATCTGACTGTGTCATCGATGTAAGAACTTTTCCGTCGTAGGGACTAATCCATTTGCCGCCGGTTAAGTAGCAGCCCTTACCAATCGTTGGCTTAATCACTGCTTGAGCAATGAGGACCTCTTTGCGAGCATTGCAACCATTGCCATCAGCATCGACCCAGATTTTGAAATAAGAACGCTTGTAGCCTTCGGGATGATCGGCAGCTATCGTCAATGTGATGGTGGGCGAAGGTTTCGCAGTGGCTGTTGGCTTTGGCGTTGCAGCATGTGCTGGGGTTACCAAGGTCACCGAGCTGAGCAATAGCGCGCAGAGCGAAAGTTCGACCAATGAACGAGTACGCATGGCTTAAGCCTAGGGCTAGCACTAATAGAAATTCGAGATATGACCATTCACAAGTTTTTTGGAGATTAATAGATCTGCCGCCTGCGAGAATGCGCGTATGAGAAAAGTGACGCTCGAACAACTCGCCAATATCCTCAAAGATCTCCCTGCTAATCCGCGAGTGCTTGCCTCAGGGAATTTTGCAACACCAAAGGCTCTCCTCGGCGCCGTCGATGCCGCCATCCCTGAGTACACCTTGCATATGCTCAACGCCCAGCCAGGGATACCCAATCGTCCCGGCGTTCACTACGAGAGCGCATTTGTGGGTGCTGGAATGCGAAATTCCGAGCGTCTCTCTTACGTGCCCTCTCGCCTCAGTCTATTGCCAGTCCTCATCCGTGACCATCTCATCCCTGATGTAGTTCTTCTTCACACCACGCTCCCCCGTTTCGACACCGTTTCGCTCGGCACTGAAGTCAACATTCTTCCCGCCGCTATCGAAGCCGCTCGTGCGCACGGTGGAGTCGTCATTGCTCAAGCCAATCCCCAAATGCCGTATACCTATGGCGACTCTCAAATTTATGAGAGTGAAATCGATTTTCTGGTCGAAGTTGATGAACCACTTGCCGTTCACCACAAGCTTCATCTCACTCCTACTGCTCGCGCCATCGGTGAGAAAATTGCCGGCTTGGTAAAAGATAATTCCACTCTCCAAATGGGTATTGGTGCGGTGCCAGATGCCGTACTTGAATTGCTGAAAGATAGAAAGGGGATGCGCATTTGGACCGAGATGTTCAGCGATGGCGTGCTCGACCTTCATAAAGCTGGCGCGCTCGATGAAGATCTTCCTATCACCGCCTCATTCATCTTTGGATCGACTGAACTTTACGAGTGGCTCCATCTCAATCGTCGGGTGCGAATGCTCCGTACCGAAGTGACCAATGATCCCAGCCAAATCTCTAAACAAGCCCGGATGACATCGGTGAATGCTGCTCTTCAAGTCGATCTCTACGACCAAGCGAATGCCTCTCGAGTTCGCGGCAAGATCTACTCCGGCTTTGGCGGCTCTACTGATTTTATTGTGGGATCACTTCACTCTCGTGGCGGTCAATCCTTTATGGCGCTACCTTCGTGGCACGAGAAGAGCGCAACTTCCACGATCGTCCCACTACTCGACGTTCCGGTGACGAGTTTTCAACACTCCTACGTCGTAACCGAGAATGGCGTTGCTGCATGCTTCGGAAGGTCTCAGAGCGAGCAGGCGCATAACCTCATTGAGTATGCGGCGCGAGAAGAAGCGAGAGCTTCGCTTCGTGAGGCTGCCCGCAACATGGGAATCATCTAATTATCGGCGAGTAGCAGTAGTAAAACGCGGCCGCCCCGTTAAATCTTGGTGCAGTGCAATCGCTTCAAAGTCATTTACCAGCACCGCTGCCACTGCCCGGCCTTGAAGTTCATGGTGCTCCATGGCAAAAAATCCACCACTCTTCAGCAATCGTGCGGCAGCAGCGATAAATGCCATCGGAACTTCCATGCCATCTCCCGCTCCCCCGATAAGCGCTTCTTGAGGTTCATGAGCCAATTCAGCAGGCAAAGTTTGATCAGCGGGAATGTAGGGAGGATTTGCCACAACGACATCGGCCTTTACCCCCGGCAATGCCGCCGCAGCATCTTCTTGGACGACGCGAATATCGACGTCATGCTTAGCAATATTTCGCTTAAGCCACTCAGCGGCTTCTGGAGATTTCTCGACAGCGATCACATGTACTCGGCGCTTGCCTGCCGTCTCGGAAGCGATAGAGATCGCAATGGCGCCACTGCCAGAGCCCAGATCAATCACACTAATAGGATCGACAAATCGTCCCAACTGGTGAAGAACTTCATCGACGAGCGACTCGGTTTCGGGGCGAGGAATGAGTACTCCTGGGCCAACTTCATACTCGAGGTATCTAAAAGGTGCACTGCCGATGATGTACTGGGTGGGAGTGCCGGAGATTCGTTCTGTTACCGCCTTGGTAAATTGCTCCGAAATTACTTCCAATTCTTCGCTGGGCAAATCAAAACTCTTCGCATGGAGTTCCATCCGGCCCACGCCCAAGTAATGAGCAAGGAGAAGTTCAGCATCAACTCCAGAAATCTGGTGGGAGGCGAGTTGCTCTTTGCCAGAACGGAGCAGCTCTTTAATGCTCACCTGAAGCCAATCGAGCAGCTTTATCTGCTTCTAAGAGCGCATCAATCACGGCATCGAGTTCGCCATTCATCACGGCATCAAGGTTATTGGCCTTGTAGTTGACGCGGTGATCGCTCAACCGGTTTTCTGGGAAGTTATAAGTGCGAATGCGCTCAGAGCGATCGACTGTCTTTACTTGCTGCTTTCGAGCAGCGGCTGCCTCGGCATCGGCTGCCTCTTGAGCTGCTTGCAACATACGGGCGCGAAGAATACGAAGCGCCGATTCCTTATTCTGCAATTGTGACTTCTCATTCTGGCAGGAGACGACAATTCCGGTAGGAATATGGGTGATGCGCACCGCTGAGTCAGTGGTGTTCACTGATTGACCGCCAGGGCCGGATGAGCGGAAGACATCGATGCGCAAATCATTCATATTGATATCGACATCAACTTCTTCAGCTTCCGGCAAAATCAAAACTCCTGCAGCGGAGGTATGAATCCGACCCTGTGATTCAGTTTCAGGAACACGCTGCACGCGGTGCACGCCACCTTCAAATTTCAATTTCGAGTATGGGTGCATTCCTGGCTCCATACTTCCCTTGGCTTTGATCGCCATGGTCACATCTTTATAGCCACCCATTTCAGAGTCGGTGGTCTCAATGAGTTCGGTCTTCCAGCCAGATTTTTCAGCGAAGCGCTGATACATGCGCAAGAGATCTCCTGCGAAGATAGCTGACTCATCGCCACCAGCACCGGCTTTGATTTCCATAATGATGTCGCGATCATCATTGGGGTCACGAGGCAATAAGAGATCTTCCATCTTTTCGGTTGCGGCATCGTAGGTGGCTTGCAGCGCTGGAATCTCAGCGGCGAAAGCTTCATCTTCGGCAGCCATCTCTTTACCGGCAGCAAGATCATCTTCGGCAGATTTCCAGGCACGGTATCCCGCGATGATTGGGCCAAGTTGGGCATATCGCTTACCT
>CAIQXR010000124.1 GCA_903875815.1 uncultured Actinomycetes bacterium | reverse complement strand
GCGGCATTACCCGCACACTGTGCACTCGGTTGTCGATCAAAGAATTTCTCTGATCCCTAGCGGTTCATTACCGACCGATGTACACCGGACCGAAATGGTTAATCCGAGAAGTTCTGACTTAAGTCAGAGTTCGTGGACTGAACCGCGTGAAGTCAGATCTCCGAAACGGTGATCTGCTGGGGGTAATTCTAGGGGCAGGCAACGGGTGCCAAAAACCACGGGGTGGCCAGATTTAGGCGCGGGGATGAGCCTGTTTATATGCCGCCGTGAGCCGTTCGGGCGAGACGTGGGTGTAGATCTGAGTGGTTGCCAAGGAGGCATGGCCCAAGATCTCCTGGACGGTACGAAGGTCAGCCCCGCCTTCCAGTAAGTGGGTTGCTGCTGAGTGGCGAAGTCCGTGCGGTCCCATCGTCGAGCCAACAACTTTCATCGCTTCGTAAACGACTTCACGAGCAGTACGTTGATCAATTCGCTTGCCGCGACTTCCGAGAAAGAGCGCCGCGGCCGACTCCGCAGTCGCTAATTCGCCGCGACCTGCGCTGATCCAATTCTCGATGGCGATGAGCGCCGGTGATCCGATCGGCACTACTCGCTCTTTATCGCCCTTGCCAATTACTCGAAGTGTGTTTCGACTCCGATCAATGCTGCCCAGATCAAGGCCGCATAATTCAGAGACACGAATTCCTGAACCGTAGAGAACTTCCAGGATTGCTAAATCGCGAAAATTCAGCGGCGTTGGTTCGAGGTCTACTTTCTCTTGCAATGTCTCGATCACAATGGTGGCATCAGCAATATTGAGAACTTCAGGCAGATGTTTAGCTGGCTTGGGTATAGATAATTGCGCACCGAAATCCTGTTCGATCCACCCTTGGCTCGCTGCCCAATAAGTGAAAGCTCGGATAGAGACAATGCGTCGTGTCAGTGTTGCCCTGGCAATACCAGTGCTCTGTTGATTAGCAAGCCATGATCGCAGGTGACCTAGCTCGAGATTGCGAAATTCTGAAATGCCTAACTTCTCGAGGTGAGCGAGAAAAGCTTCGAGATCTGAGACATAGCCTTTAATGGAATTATCAGCGAGATTGCGCACCAAGGCGAGATGCTCTTCATATTGTGCGATGAGCTCTGCTGACATGGCTCCATCTTAATCGCGGTTATGGCGATTAGGGATTTATTCCTACTCTGGCTTGCGACCCTGGCGAAGTAGTCCAAAGGTGACTGCATCTTCCAGCGCCATCGCAGAAGCTGCGATCACATTCTCATGGACACCGATCGTGCTCCACTCCCCTGTGCCATCGCTGGTCTCCACCAGAACGCGGGTGATCGCACCAGTACCGAGGCGGCCTTCGAGAATACGTACCTTGTAATCGATCAATTCTAATTTGGCGAGTTCGGGATAGAACTTTTCCAGACCAGTGCGCAGCGCAGTATCGATTGCGTTGACTGGACCATTTCCCGATCCAGTCGCAACAATCACTTCACCATGGGCAGTGATTGTTACTTCTGCTTCAGAAGTGACAGCATCATTGTCGCCACCGATAACTCGAGTCTCCCACTTATCGACCGTAAAGAAGTTGGGACGCTTACCATCGATCTCTTCACGAAGAAGTAATTCGAACGAGGCATCGGCAGCTTCAAAAGTAAAGCCACGTGCTTCCATCTCTTTCACTCGAGCAACTACCCGACCGACAACTTCTTTGTCATCGCCTAATGCAACGCCGAGTTCTTGAGACTTTAATTCAATCGAAGCGCGCCCAGCCATATCCGAGACAAGCATGCGCATATCGTTGCCTACTGCCGCTGGATCTTCATGCTGATACATCGCTGGATCTACTTTGATCGCGCTGGCATGCAAGCCAGCTTTATGAGCAAAGGCAGAAACGCCGACATAAGGTTGGCGTGGACTTGGCGCAACATTTGTCACTTCAGCGACAGCATGGGAAATGCGGAATGCTTCGCGAAGTGCGCCAGTTGGCAATACGTTCTGGTGCTTCTTTAATTCAAGGTTGGCAATGATGCTAACGAGATCAGCATTACCGGTCCGCTCGCCATAACCATTGAGAGTTCCTTGGACATGGGTCGCACCAGCAGCTACTGCGGCAAGTGAGTTGGCGATAGCGCAGCCAGTGTCGTTATGGCAATGAATACCCAGGCGCGCACTTGTCGCACCCAGTACATCGTGAACTACCTGCGAAAGCTCATCCGGCAACATGCCACCATTGGTATCGCAGAGCGCGATGACATCGGCGCCTGCTTCGGCTGCAGTGCGGACCACTTCTAAGGCGTAGGCCTTATTAGAGAGGTAACCATCGAAGAAATGTTCAGCGTCGAGGAAGACGCGCTGGCCACCGTCGCGCAAGAATTTAATCGAATCGCGGATCATCGCTAAGTTCTCATCAAGGCTAGTTTTCAGCGCGAGATCGACATGGCGATCATGGCTCTTTGCCACAAGTGTTACTGCCGGAGCGCCTGAATCTTGCAGCGCGCGGAGAAGTACATCGTCGGCTGCTTTTACATTCGGGCGACGAGTGGCGCCAAAAGCAACGAATGTAGCGTTCTTCAATTTCAGTTCGGTCTGTGCCCGCTTGAAGAATTCGGTGTCCTTAGGGTTGGCACCAGGCCAGCCGCCTTCAATAAATCCAACTCCGAGATCATCGAGATGACGGGCAATCGCAAGTTTGTCGTGAACAGAGAGATTCAAGCCCTCTTGCTGCGCACCATCACGAAGTGTGGTGTCGTAGATATGAAAACTATCGTTCACGTGTGGGCTCATTAGTTAACGCGCACATTCCAGCCGTGGGTATCGGCGATCGTGCCATGCTGAATTCCAAGCAAGTGTTCGCGAATTTCGTGAGTGATGGGACCAGGTTCGCCATTGCCCGTTGTCCATGTACCGGCAGCGCTCTTGGCGGCGCCGATTGGTGAGACAACTGCAGCAGTTCCGCAGGCAAAGATTTCAGTGATCTCACCTGAGGAAACGCCATCGCGCCAATCATCAACAGAGATCATGCCCTCTTCGACTTTATATCCGAGATCTTTAGCAACTGAGAGAATCGAGTCGCGAGTAATTCCAGGCAGAAGTGTGCCGGTCAGTGAAGGCGTAAAGATGGTTGCGCCTTTTCCACTTCCCTTCACGAAATAGAGATTCATGCCGCCCATCTCTTCAACCCAGAATCGTTCCTTGGAGTCGAGCCAGACGACTTGATCGCAGCCTTCAGCAGCTGCCTGCTTTTGAGCAAGAAGAGATCCGGCGTAATTTCCACCAGTCTTCGCTGCGCCAGTTCCGCCAGGTGCGGCG
>CAIQXR010000123.1 GCA_903875815.1 uncultured Actinomycetes bacterium | reverse complement strand
AGATCGTTCATCTGCTCTGCTTGAACACGGTGGATGACGTCGAGAACGACTTCGCCGTCGTTGGCATTAACGGTGACATCTTGCAGCGCACCAGACTCGGCATTTCCGCGCCAGATACGTAACTTAAGTGTGCGCGCCATTAGTTGGAACCACCTTTCGAGATTTCTGCAGGAGTCATGTATTTCTCGAGTTCGTGTACATCAAAGAGGTCGAAGAGTTCCTTCGTGAGCTCTGGCAACTTCTGCTGACGAACAACAACTTCTGATCCGTTGAAGGAAGAGATGTTGTTCTTCTGTCGCCACTCTGCATTCATACCCGGGAAGTCATCGCGGGTGTGACCGCCACGAGATTCTTCACGAACAATCGCGGACTTCGCGGTGCTTTCGGCAATCAACAACATGTTGTCGAGGTCGAATGACAAGTGGAAACCAGGATTGAAGGTGCGATCGCCGGTCACGGTTACGTTCGCGATGCGAGTACGTAGATCCGCGATCTTGTCGATCGCCTCTTGCAGCTCCTTCTTCGTACGGATGATGCCGACCAAGTTGTGAGTGACTTCTTGCAGTTCCTGGTGCAGCGCGTATGGATTCTCGCCACCAGTGCGTGTGAATGGTGCTTCCACCTTCTTTGCTGCAGCAGCAACTGTCGCCTCGCTGACAGGTGTGGCGGTTGTCTGCTTCACATAAGCAGCAGCGCCCATACCCGCGCGACGTCCGAAGACGAGCAAGTCAGAAAGTGAGTTACCGCCCAAACGGTTTGAACCGTGCATGCCACCAGCGCATTCACCAGCTGCGAATAGACCAGGAACGCCAACTGCGGCAGCGGTATCTGGTTCTACCTCAACGCCACCCATGACGTAGTGACAGGTTGGGCCAACTTCCATCGCTTCCTTCGTGATATCCACGCCAGCGAGTTCGTAGAACTGGTGCCACATAGATGGCAGGCGCTTCTTAATAACTTCGGCGGACAAACGCTTCGAAACATCGAGGAATACGCCACCATGTTCGGTACCGCGACCAGCCTTGACCTCGCTGTTAATTGCGCGCGCAACTTCGTCACGTGGCAACAACTCTGGTGGACGGCGGTTGTTATCTTGATCGGTGTACCAACGATCTGCTTCAGCCTCGTTGTCGGCGTACTTATCCTTAAATACATCTGGGATGTACTTGAACATGAAACGCTCGCCGAGTGAGTTGGTCAGGATTCCACCTTCACCACGAACGGATTCAGTAACAAGAATTCCGCGAACTGATGGTGGCCAGACCATGCCGGTTGGGTGGAATTGCAAGAACTCCATATCAACCAGATTGCCGCCGGCCTTCAACGCAAGTGCGTGACCGTCTCCGGTGCCTTCCCATGAATTCGATGTAATTTTGAAAGTCTTGCCGACTCCGCCGGTTGCAAGAATGACAGCCGGTGCTTCGAAGAGCGCCTCGTGTCCGTTCTCGCGGTAATAACCGTAAACACCAGCAACCTTGCCATTCTCTTTCAAGACTTCAGTAACGGTGAACTCGGCAAAAACCTTGATGAATGATTCGGCATCACCATGATCGCGCTTATCTTTTTGTTGCAATGCAACGATGCGTTGCTGCATGGTGCGAATAAGTTCTAGGCCAGTGCGGTCACCGACGTGCGCTAGGCGTGGGTACTCGTGACCACCAAAGTTACGTTGTGAAATCTTGCCTTCTTTGGTGCGGTCAAAGAGCGCGCCCCACATTTCGAGCTCCCAGATGCGATCTGGTGATTCCTTGGCATGCAGTTCTGCCATTCGATAGTGATTGAGGAACTTGCCACCGCGCATGGTGTCACGGAAGTGCACCATCCAGTTGTCGTTGGAATTCGCGTTACCCATCGACGCAGCTGCACCGCCCTCGGCCATAACGGTGTGGGCCTTACCGAACAGTGACTTACAGAGAATCGCGACCTTTAGGCCAGCTTCACGCGCTTCAACGGCTGCACGCAAACCTGCGCCGCCCGCGCCAACAATGACGACGTCGTACTTGTGACGTTCTAATGATGTGCTCATAGTTTTTCGCCTTTAGTTAATTCGCAGGATTAGAAGAAGTAGTGATTGAGGCCAGGGTGCATGGAGACCAAGCGGACATAGAAGTCAGCGAATGCAACGCCGAGCAACGAGATCCAGGCAAAGTTCTGATGCTTGTGGTTCAACGCCGAAACGATGGTCCATGCCTTATAACGAATTGGGTGAGCCGAGAAGTTACGGAGTCGACCACCGATGGTGTGACGGCATGTGTGGCATGAAGCTGAGTACAACCACAAGAAAGTTGCGTTCGCCAAGAGGACAACGGTGCCGATCGACATGTGACCCCATTGACCATCGCCGTTGCGGAAGGCAAGAATCGCATCAATCGTCAACAGTACGTTGAAAATCAAACCGATGTAAAAGAAATAACGGTGTGAGTTCTGCAAAATGAGTGGCGCGCGAGTTTCGCCGGTGTACTTGCTATGTGGTTCTGCAACTGCGCAAGCTGGTGGTGACATCCAGAAGCTGCGGTAGTACGACTTGCGGTAGTAGTAACAGGTCATGCGGAAACCGAGTGGGAAGATCAAAATAAAGAGCGCTGGTGAAAATGTTGCGAATCCAAAAATATGGAAGTTCAAGAACGGAGATCCGAGCAACGACGAACCAGGGACACACTTACCCAAACATGGTGAATAGAACGGTGAGATCAGTGGAGATGCGTAGTAGTGCGCATTCTCAAATGCACGGAAGGTTGCATAAATAATGAATGCAACGAGGACTGAGAAAATTGTCAGCGGTTGCAACCACCACTTATCGGTGCGCAGCGTGCGCTCCGCAATCTCTGCTCTGCCCGCCGAGAAGACGCCTGTCTCTGATTTAGCCATGTGAGAAGTCTGCTCTCGTGTCTGCGAGAAGGCTAGGTGAGAGCGTGCTGAGGGTTGGTGAAATAAGCCACAGAAAGGCGGGTATT
>CAIQXR010000122.1 GCA_903875815.1 uncultured Actinomycetes bacterium | reverse complement strand
TACTCCGACAATGATTGCCACGCCACCCAAATATGGAACGGGCTCTTTATGAGTCTTGTGCGCAGCAGTCGGTACGTCATACACCTTCTGACTAATTGCCACTTTGCGAGCAATCGGGGTGAGGAAACCCACCAGCGCGAATGTTGCTACAAAGAGAAAGAAGTACTGAAGATGCGAAATGCCCATGGATTAAATCAAGCCGATCCAGATTTACGGCGGAACATCTTGGGCGCATTAGCTGCTGCTTGGCCAGCTACTTTGGAACCAGATGACGGTCCACCTGTGCCAGCGCCGCTATTGCCCTGCTTCTTCTTCTCCAGCGCAGCGAGCATGCGAGCTTTGGCATCATCGGCAGGATTGCCGGATGCTGCGGGTTTCTTAGGTGTATCACTCATGACTAAATCACTTTCGTTTCGTTGGTGCCGAGTAGGGCTTTCACTTCTGATTCCTTGTAACGGCGATGACCACCCAGTGTCTTAATGGCGGTGAGTTTCCCGGCTTTCGCCCAACGGGTGACCGTCTTGGGATCTACGCGAAAGAGTTGAGCTACCTCAGAGGGAGTCAGGAGGTTTTCTTGTTCTGAACTCATGCGAGAACTTTAGGCGATATGTCCTATATATACCAATAGTTGTCGGACAGTAATTAAATTAAGAACTCTGCTCCATGGCGGCAACTTTGCGCCAGCGTGAAACTAGGCGCTCATAGCCAACTCCGGCTGCGGCGCCATCGCCCGTGGAGAGGCCGGCCAATGAGACATGAATATCTTCGATCGATGTATCGGCCTCTAAACCGCCGAAGCCCTCATCGAGCAAGATCTTTTCCAAATACCCAGCGAGGCCGCCGTAGTCGAGCTCCACAATAGATTCGGCATGGAAGAGGCTGAGCCATTCCAATAGGTCAGCAATCTCTTCTTCAATCGGACCTTCACCAAATGAGTTGACTACCGATTGATGCGTGAACATGCAGCGCTCTTTAGCATGCGCGATTGAGGTGCGTAGAACAGTGAATGCGCCATCGTCGTTGTGACCGCGCAACCGATCTTCGACTTTAAAAAGTGAGAACCAGCGCGGTGGAATGATCCAGGTTTCAGTAAGAATGTAAGGGACTTTATCTTCAATCATTTCTGAATTAATGGCGATCGCTTCTTCGGCGCTTTCAGAGATGAAGTACTTTGCAACTGATGGCGGGAGCGATGATTTGAAATCTCCTAGCGCTGCCCAAATGCGTGGCGCAGTTGACCACGGTGATACGTAACGCTTGCCTTCCCATTCCAAAATATGTGCGCCATCAGCTTTGAGTGCAGGTGGCTCCATGACGATGGTGCGACGAAGTGCGCGCAGTTGTTCATCAATGCCAGTAGTGGCAGTGATAGGAATGGCTTCCCATCGCAATTGCTCGGCTGGAGCAAAGGCACTGATGGGTTCGTAGATACGAAGTGAGGCGACGTAAGGTGTAGGACGCATTATGCGCGCGCTATGTAGTTGCCCTCTGCGAACGGATCTTCGTCGTTCTCTTCAGAACTCTGGCCAACTTCTCCATGAAGTTCTTTAGAGAGACGCTCTAAATCCATTTCGTGAGAAGAGTATTTAAGGTCGCGAGCTACTCGCGTTGCTTTAGCTTTCTGCCGGCCTCGCCCCATGAGCCAGACCTCCTTACCGCTATCGGTTCAATGAATTCTTCAGACGCGTAGGTTATCGCGCTTGGAAGGAGCCTTCCAATGCAGATCTCACAGGGTGGCCACTTTGAGCCTGAGAATCTCCTGATTCGGGGAGAATCTCCCCACATATCCAGGCTTTCATGCCCCGGGCGGCCAAGGATTTGATCGCTCGGTCGGCATGGTCCGGGGCCACGATCGCCACCATGCCAATGCCAGAGTTCCAGGTCCGCTCCATATCGGCCTGCGGGACCCCGCCCGCCTTGGCCAAGAATTCCATCTCAAAGGGGAGCGACCAGGTGGATCGGTCGTACCTAGCAAAGAGACCATCGGGGATAACTCGAGCGGTGTTCTCCGCCAAGCCGCCGCCAGTGATGTGTGAGTAAGCGTGAAGTTCGGTTCCGAGCCCCTTGTGAAGCGCCAAACAATCGAGGGAATAAATCTCGGTCGGTGTGATGAGTACTTCGCCCAGAGTTTTGCCGAGTTCGGGAATCTGGAGATCGAGTGAGAGGTTCTGAGTTTTAAGAATATGGCGAATCAGCGAATAACCATTGGCATGGAAGCCACTTGCTGGCATAGCAATGATCGCATCACCGGCGCGCACTTGTTCGGCGCCAATTAAACGTGGTGCATCGACAACTCCGGTTGCAGCACCTGCAATATCAAATTCATCTTCGCCGAGCAGTCCAGGATGTTCAGCAGTTTCGCCACCGACGAGAGCTGTTCCGGCTTTCTGACAGCCTCGTGCAATACCTGCGACAATTTCTGCGATTCGCTCTGGGAAAACTTTTCCAACGGCAATGTAATCAGTCATGAAGAGTGGTTCTGCGCCACAAACAACTAAATCATCGACCACCATCGCGACTAGATCTTCACCAATGGTGTCGTACTTGCCGAGTGCGCGAGCGATTTCTGTCTTTGTGCCAACGCCATCGGTAGATGTTGCAAGAAGTGGGCGCTGCATATTCTTGAGCGCAGATGCGTCGAAGAGACCAGCAAAGCCACCAATATCACCGACAACTTCTGGGCGACGGGCCTTCGCCAAATGTTCTTTCATCAAAGTGACGGCGCGATCGCCCTCATCAATGCTGACACCAGCGGCTGCATAAGTTGCAGGAGTGGAGTTACTCATAACGATTGACCACCTCGAGTAAATGTTTTCCAGCAGAGAGATCAGCAGGAATCTGAATCGGATATTCCCCGCTAAAGCAGGCAGTACACAAATTCTTTTCGGCGATCGTGGTGGCTTCGACTAAACCTTCCATCGAGACATAACCCAAGGAATCAGCGCCGATGGAGCGGCGAATCTCTTCTACTTCCAAGCCTGCTGCAACCAGCTCGGCGCGGGAAGCAAAATCGATTCCGTAATAGCACGGCCATTTCACTGGGGGCGATGAGATCCGGACGTGAATCTCTAGTGCGCCGGCTTCACGGAGCATTCGTACCAATGCGCGCTGGGTATTGCCGCGAACAATTGAGTCATCGACAACAACGATCCGCTTGCCTTCAATAATTTCACGCAGGGGATTGAGCTTCAAACGAATACCGAGTTGGCGAATTGTTTGGCTCGGTTGAATGAAGGTGCGACCCACATAGGAGTTCTTTACCAAGCCCGCGCCGTATGGAATTCCTGATGCTTTGGCATATCCGACGGCTGCGGGAGTTCCGGATTCAGGAACGGGAATAACGAGGTCCGCTTCGACGGGATGTTCTTTCGCTAGTCGCTCGCCTACTGCCACGCGGGTAGCGTGAACATTGCGCCCAGCAATAGTGGTATCTGGCCGCGCTAAATAAACATATTCGAAGATGCAACCCTTAGGTTCTGGCGTTGCCCAATGGTGCGAACGAAGACCATCGCCATCAATCGCAATAAATTCACCGGCTTCAACTTCGCGAACAAATGATGCACCGACGATATCGAGCGCTGCAGATTCCGATGCAACTACCCAACCGTGATCGAGCTTTCCAATAACCAAGGGACGAACACCATTGCGATCGCGCGCGGCATACAAAGTGTGCTCATCCATAAAGACCAAGGAGAAGGCGCCTTTGAGTGTTGGGAGAACGGTCAGCGCAGAATCTTCGAAGTTCTTTCCTTCTTGCGCGCCAATCAGTGCCGTCATAATTTCGGTATCGGTAGTGGCATGAGGAGTGTGTTCAGCCTTTGCAGACGGACCTTCAATGCGTGCTAACTCTTCAGCGAGATCGCCAGTGTTGGTGAGATTGCCATTGTGAGCAAGTGCGAGTGTGCCGTGATTTGTTGCGCGAAGTGTGGGTTGCGCGTTATTCCACGTGCTCGATCCAGTCGTGCTGTATCGACAGTGGCCGATAGCGAGATTTCCGGTCAGCGTTGCTAAATCATTTTCGGTAAATACTTGTGAGACTAGACCCATATCTTTGTAAACAAAGATGCGCTCACCATCAGATGTTGCGATACCTGCAGATTCTTGGCCTCGATGTTGCAGCGCATACAGTCCATAAAAAGTTAACTTGGCGACTTCTTCGCCCGGCGCCCATACGCCAAATACGCCACATTCATCTTGTGGCCCTTTTTCCTCGGAGAAGAGCTCGTGGGTTAATTTTCCATCGGGTCGTCTCATGGCTTAATCCTATTTCGTCCGCGCTAGTTGGGTGAAAAGTCCTGATAAATCCGAACGCTCTCCCGATGCGTGTATCT
>CAIQXR010000121.1 GCA_903875815.1 uncultured Actinomycetes bacterium | reverse complement strand
AGTGAAGCCACATGGCCTCTCACTCGACGGCATCTTTGGAATTCTTCCCAATGTCGCATGGACTTCAGCAGGCCCATGCTCGCTCTCTACTTTCAATGAAGTTGCACCGCGACTTCGTGCCAAGCTCGGCCACCTCACCATCTTTAGCGTCGATAAATTCCCCCGCATGGTCGACTATGTCGTTCCTGAAGGCGTTCGCATCGCCGATGCCGATCGCGTCCGCTTAGGTGCGCATCTCGCTTCTGGCACAACGGTCATGCATGAGGGCTTCGTTAATTTCAATGCCGGCACGCTCGGTAAGTCCATGGTCGAAGGTCGCATCAGTGCTGGCGTAGTTGTCGGTGATGGCAGCGATATTGGTGGTGGCGCTTCCATCATGGGAACTCTCAGCGGCGGCGGCAAGACCGTGATCTCCATTGGTGAGCGCACTCTGCTTGGTGCAAATGCGGGAATTGGAATTTCACTTGGTGATGATTGCGTTGTTGAATCCGGCGTCTATGTGACAGCTGGTTCCAAAATCGCTCTTCCTGATGGCAGCGTTGTTAAGGGCGCAGAACTATCTGGTGCAAATAACTTACTCTTCCGCCGTAATTCGCAGAGCGGCGCTCTCGAAGCGCTCCCCAAGACCGGCACGTGGGGCGGATTGAACTCAGTTCTGCACGCTAACTAATATCAATTAGTATCGAACCACGACGAGGGCAAATGCACCAGCGTCTTGAAATCGCTCACTAGTAATTTCTTTTTTACTCCCGTACTTGAATAGCCCGTCACTGCCAGTACTGCGCCAGTGGGCGAACGCGTACTCACTACTACTCGCACAACATCAGCCATTGCGAAAGCGCTAGCCATGGCTTGTTGAGTTACGGTGCGCTGCCAATGCGCGTAATTGGGGTTAAGAGTTGGATCGATACTCCACGGATCGGGAACGCTCTGCAAATAGGGAAATGGCGTTCCCCAGACATCTTGACTGCGGGCCGTGACACCGCCGCTCGAAGATGAGAAGAAGACATTGATTGGTTGATTGTTGTAATAAATGGCGAGTGCGTGGGTAGAATCAATCGTGGTGCTATCCACTGCTGCTTTCCAGAGCGCGCCATATTTCGGTTCACTCTCTTTCACGTAACCGTTGTAGACCTGGTCATATTTATCGCTGTAAACCTGGCAATCACATGCTTTACGTAGCGGTCCTAAGCGAGCAAGCGCGTATGTGCGCGAAGCGATGATCTGACTTTCCATCGCAGCTTCTGGCCACGCTGAAGAGACTTCGGCAACGCCATAAAGATACTGATCATGTACTGCCAAGGTATCGGTGATCTCCATGTGATAGCCCTGGCCCGTAATAGGCACGGCGCGAATCTGGATCACACCGTATTTCAGCCCCATATTCGTTGCACCGCTATTGAGATTAACAACCGTTGTCGTGGAGTCCCAACGAATAGTCCACAGCGAAGCAGGTGCTAGTGGCGTCACAATCTTGCCAGCAGTCAGAGTCGGTGCAATCTGCTTGCCAATCATCGAGAAGTTCAGAATGGATCTTCCTGATAGAACTAGCGAGGTGGGCGTATCGCCATTAAAAAGTTGCGCTGCTCCCCCGGTAAATCGCTTATCGATGGAGAATTTCGCCGTATCGACTTGATGAGCGACATTAACGCGAATCGTCTGCGAATCTTCTACGGGGAGTACTTGGGTGCCAGGAAAGTAGTAGGTCAAAATATCGGTAGCGCTCTTTCCGACAAGTGCCTGGCCTTTAGCGCCTATTTGGCTGAGGCCAACGCCGTGACCATAACCCGAACCAGAAATGGTGAAGAAGGCGGGAGCAGCATCAGCAACTGAAGCGGGAGCTAAGTTAAAGAGAAATACTGCAACTATCGCAGCGATTGAAAACTTTCTCATTCCTCGCCATCTTCAGCGATGAGTCCCGGTGGAGAAGTGAGATAGCCCGCGCCCCACGACATATGCATAGTGGCAAGAATGGCTGGCAGATAAAACTTTTCGCCGACACTTTTTCCAATGATTGCTGCGCCAGCAAGTACGGCGGCGCTGTAGGTGATAACGGGAATAAAGAAGTACGGTGAAATCGTGGCACCAAGAATGATCGAGAGCGCATTAATGGCCAGCGCAGTCGGCGGAGCTAAATACCGATAGTTCACTGAACCTTTATGACTTCTGGCGACGGCGTGGCGCCAGCGGCCATATTCAAAATATTGTTTTGCGAGCGCTGTGATAGAAGAGCGTGGACGATAGGTAACAACCAAAGATGGATCGAACCAAATGACGCCACCGTTTTTGCGAAGCCTAAAGTTCAACTCCCAATCTTGTGCGCGGGTATAGCGCTCGTCATATCCGCCCGCCGCGACAATCGCACTCTTCACAAAATTACCTAAGTAGACGGTATCTGACTCCCCGGCGCCGCCGCCGGTGTGAAAGCGCGATGCACCCACACCCAAGGGCGAGCGCATCGCTGTTGCGACCGCGCGTTCAAAAAGCGTCTGACCTTGAGCCGCCATAATTCCGCCGGCATTTACTGCGCCAGTTGTGCGCAAAATTTTCACTGCATCGCGCACATAACTCTTCGACACTTCTGCATGGCCATCGATGCGCGTGATCAATGGGTAGCGAGAGAGTGCGATCGCGGCGTTGAGTCCAGCGGCGGTACGACCGGTGGGGTTCTCCACTAAGCGCACCCGACTATCACGAAGAGATAGGCGCGCAGCTATCTCATTGGTCTTATCGCGCGAGGGTCCCAGGGCAAGAATGACTTCATATTCGCCGGGGTAATCCTGACCCAGAATCGCGGTGATGGCATCATCGAGATGGCGTTCCTCATTCAAAATCGGAAGCACGATCGAGACCCCTGGCCAACTCTCGGCCGGGCCCCAAAAATCTGCGAGGTGCGTATCCATACTCTCCCACCGTACCCGTTCCGCCCGCTAAGATCGGTTCAATGACGCTGAGAGTTTCCGTAATTGGCACCGGCTATCTCGGTGCAACCCATGCTGCATGCATCTCTTCCATGGGTTTTGAGGTCATCGGCGTCGATACCGATCCGGCAAAGATCGCCCTTCTTGCACAAGGCAAAGTTCCGTTTTATGAGCCCGATCTCGAAGAACTCCTCGCCGCCGAAATTGCCAGCAGTCGACTGACTTTCACCAGCAATATCGCCGATACCGCTGAGTGCGATATTCACTTCATCTGCGTCGGAACCCCTCAACAAGAAGGCTCACTTGCAGCCGATATGCGCTTTGTTAACTCCGCTCTTGATGCGGTTGCTCCGATCGCAAAGCCGGGCTCGTTGATCGTTGGAAAGTCCACTGTTCCTGTCGGTACTGCTCAACGTTTGCGAGAGCGACTTGCCGGGATAAATCCTGAAGTCGAATTGGCCTGGAATCCAGAGTTCCTGCGTGAAGGATTCGCAGTCGAAGATACCTTGCGACCAAATCGCCTCGTCGTTGGAGTCACCAGCGATGCTGCCGAAGCAAAACTCAAAGAACTTTATAAGGCTAATCTCGATGCCGATACTCCTTGGGTTCGTGCCGATCTTCCTACCGCTGAGCTCGTGAAAGTTGCCGCAAACTCCTTCCTTGCTACCAAGATTTCTTTTATCAATGCGATGGCCGAGATCTGCGAGGCAGCAGGTGGCGATGTCACTGTTCTGGCCAAAGCGATCGGTTACGACCCTCGCATCGGTAACCGCTTCTTGCAAGCAGGAATTGGATTTGGCGGCGGTTGCCTTCCCAAAGATATTCGCGCCTTTATGGCTCGCGCTCAAGAACTCGGCGCAGAACAAGCTCTTGAATTCCTCCGTGAAATCGACTCAATTAATTTACGTGCCCGCCAACGTGTTATTGAATTGGTACGCAGCGACCTCAGTGATGACCTAGCTGGCAAAAAGATCGCAGTACTTGGCGCAGCATTCAAGCCCGATAGCGATGATGTTCGCGACTCCCCCGCTTTAGATATTGCTGCGCAAATTCTTGCAGCGGGCGCTAATGTGGTTGTTCATGATCCGAAGGCGATGGCCCCGGCGCAGAAGCGTTTTCCTGGCCTTACCTTTGCTGAAAATATCGATGACTGCCTTGCTGGCGCAGAACTCGTTCTCCACCTAACAGAGTGGAAGATCTATCGGGAGATTGATCCTGCTCAAGCTAAGTGGTTAGTAAAGAACGCAATCATGATCGATGGCCGAAACGCCTTGGATCGCGATAAGTGGATCGCTGCCGGTTGGAAATTTAGAGCACTCGGACGCTCAAGCGTTCAGTAGTTCTCCCAGCAAAGTTTCCACTCGCACTTTAATTTCGTCACGAATTCGGCGGACTGCCTCTATTCCTTGCCCGGCAGGATCCTCCAAGACCCAATCCTCATAGCGCTTGCCGGGATAGAACGGACAGGCATCCCCGCATCCCATCGTCACTACGGCATCAGATGCGATTACAGCTTCAGGTGTGAGAACTTTTGGTTGTTGGTTAGCGATATCAATCCCGAGTTCGGCCATCGCTTCCACGGCAACCGGATTGATGGAATCTTTGGGAGCCGATCCCGCTGAAAGTACTTCCACACGACCCTGACCCAGTTCGCGCATAAAGCCCGCTGCCATTTGAGAGCGACCCGCATTGTGAACGCAGACAAAGAGTACGGATGGTTTTTTATCGCTCATGGTTGGGCTCCTTAAAGAGGTATGAGAGTGCCACGCCTAACGCAGCGCCTAGTAGCTGGGCGACAATAAATGCCGGAACTGATCGAAGTGCAATCCCTGAAAAGGTATCACTCCATGCACGCGCAAAGGTCATTGCTGGGTTAGCAAAAGATGTCGATGAGGTGAAGAAATAGGCGCCACCAATCCATGCCGCAACAGCTACCGGCGCAACTGCGCCCTTCTTCTGGAATCCCAATAACTGAATCAAGAAGAGAAGTCCTGCCGTCGCGAGGACTTCACTCAGGAAGAGATTGGAGCCACTTCGAACATGGTGCGATCGGAAAACTGCAGGATTCTTAAACATGATATTTGCAAGTACGGCTCCGAGGAAGCCGCCAAGAAATTGTGCAGAGATATAGCCCAGCGCATCAAGCACACTAATTCGTTTCTGAAGCAATTCAGAGAGAGTGACTGCTGGATTGAAATGTGAGCCACTGATATTGGCAAAGAGGAAGATAAGAAGCGCCAAGATAAAGACGGTCGCGATGGTATTTATGAGGAGCTGAACGCCTACATCATGAGAGATATTAAATGCCATCGTTCCAGAACCAACGACTGTTGCTACTAAAAGCAAGGTCCCGAGAAATTCCGCTGCAAATTTGCGACTAGAATTCATATTGCTCCCCCGATAGTTCGTTCTTGCCTGCGCGCACCTGCTGCACTACTCCAAATATTGAAAAGGCAGCCAAGACTGCAATGACTCCGCCGAAGGCGTAATACGTATCGCGAGGAACGCGACGAGCAAATGCGATGATGTAGATATCCGGAACGGCAAAATTCACCGCTGCCCAGAAGGCCCATTTATTGATAATACTGCGCCGCTTTTTGAAGATCGCTACGACTAAACGTGCAGTGGAGAGACCGTAGAACCATGACGTGATGAGATCGACAATAAAGAAGCCGATCGGATTAACGCCGTACTTGCCCATCGTCTTCCAGACCACAAAAGTTGCAGCGAAGGTATAGAGCACGATGGTGGAGGCCCACATGCGCTCCCAGAAAGTTTCGCGCTTAGAGCGCACTACCGACATTTAGAAACCGGTTCGAGTATTACGAGAGGCGTTGAGCTTCTCGCCCTTCGCAAGTGATTCAGTGCGAGCAACTTCCATGAGTTCTGCAACCTTTGCGGCGACAGCTTTATCTGCTGATCCGATGATGCGAGCAGCGAGCAGGCCGGCATTTTTGGCATTCCCGACGCCGACAGTAGCGACCGGAATTCCCGCTGGCATCTGCACAATAGAAAGCAGTGAATCCATACCGTCGAGATACTTGAGCGGAACGGGAACGCCAATAACAGGAAGAGTTGTTGATGCGGCGATCATGCCGGGTAGGTGCGCAGCACCGCCGGCGCCAGCGATGATCACTTCAAAGCCCTTGGCAGCTGCACCTTTTGCAAAAGTGAGCATCTCTTCTGGTGTGCGATGAGCGCTAACAACATCGACTTCATAGGTAATGCCACAGGCATCTAATGCATGGGCAGCTTCTTGCATGATCGGCCAATCGGAATCTGAACCCATAACAATGGCAACGCGATTACTCATCGATGACTCCGCTCATGTAGTCGACTGCGTGACTTACCTCTATGCGCAATTCTAGAAGATCTTCGCCCGTCATGGTGACGTGGCCAATCTTGCGACCAGGCTTGACCTCTTTGCCATATTGATGGAATTTGAGCGCGGGCGTGCGCGCCATCAAGTGCAGGTAGGGGCGATACATATCGCTCTTCTCTCCCCCAAGGACATTTCCCATGACGGCGAGAGGCGCCAGCATCTCTGTCGAACCTAACGGCAGATCCAAAATGGCGCGCAAGTGTTGCTCGAATTGGCTGGTGCGAGAACCTTCGATGGTCCAGTGGCCGGAATTGTGCGGGCGAAGTGCTAATTCGTTAATGAAGAACTCTTCGCCTACGACAAAGATCTCGACTGCCATGACCCCAACGAGATTAATTGCTTGGGCAATGGTGAGCGCAGCGCTCTGAACTTTAATTGCTAACTCTTCCGAAATGTTAGGCACCGGCGTAATGGTCTGTGTACATATGCCATCGCTCTGAACAGTGAGCGTTGCTGGCCAGGTAGCGGCTTGTTCATGGGGAGAGCGCGCCACCATAACTGAGATTTCATAATCAAAAGCAAGCTTCTCTTCCACAAGGAGTGTGCGATTGACGGTGCGATGCAATTCATCGAGCTCGGATTGGGAATTGATAACGAAGACGCCGCGCCCGTCGTAACCACCGCTCGGTACTTTTGCAATCAGCGGGAATCCCACCGTTGCAGCCCCACCATCAAAGCGCTGCCACTCGGGATTGGGAAGGCCAAGTTCGGCCATCTTTTCGCGCATCGCTACTTTATCTTGAGAATAAATAAAGGAGTCGGCGCGGGGATAGACCTTCTTGCCGCTCTTCTCTAATTCGCGAATCACTGATTGAGGAACGAGTTCATGCTCGAAGGTGATGACATCGCATTTTTCGGCGAAGGCGAGGACATCTTTTACATTGGTGTAGTCACCCAGCACATAGGGAGAAGTTTGCGCAGCGGAGTCATGGGGGATTGCAGCGAAGACAGAGAAGTGGATTCCGAGATCATTTGCTGGCACAGCCATCATGCGCGCGAGTTGTCCGGCACCGATCACACCTACTCGCGGGAAGCTCACCTGTGCGAGTTTACCCGTCAATGGTGAGATGAGTGATATCGCCAACGGTAATGCTCGCTCCTGAATCTAGAAGAAGTGCGCCGATGGGAGAGATGTCGACCGCTTTTCCGGTTTGGACGCTGCCATCAGGTGCCAGAGCAGAAACCTGCTTGCCCAGCGTTGAACTCGAGGCGCGATATCGATCCAGTGGATAGTCCCCAGCGTTCCAATCCGCTAAGTCAGCCTCGAAGGTGCGCAGGAAAGTGATAAGAAGCAGGCTTCGATCGATCCGCTGCTGTGATTCCATCGCTATCGAAGATGCCGTCGGCACCGGTAAATTCTCGCGCTGGGTCGTGACATTTATTCCAATACCTATGATGACGCCGTTGCTATGTGCTTCACTGAGTAAGCCAGCAATTTTTTTATCTCCGACAAGAATGTCATTGGGCCATTTGGTTGTGTAACGATCTGAATTTGTCATTTCATTGATGGTGCGCGCAACTGCGCTACCAGCAAGCAGCGATAGAAAGCCCCACTCGTTTCGTTCGCGCTTAGGTTCAATGTAAAACGAGAAGGTCAGTGCACTCGAACGTTCGGTCACAAAAGTTCTATCTAACCGACCACGTCCCGCCGATTGATATTCCGCGGTTAAGAGATCGCCATCTCGTGGCTGCGAGGCGGCAAGCTCTGTCTGTGTCGAACCAATCTCATCCAGAATTTTTACTCGCCAGTAACTGCTGACCGACTCGGAAATTAGGCTCGCATCCAAAAGTTGAGGTAACTCTGGTTCACGAGAGTCGGTTGCTGGGTTCATTTGTGGCCTCTTCACTAGTACCTTAGGGCTGTGAGTGATGATATTCGAACAACTGCCGGAAAGATCGCCGACCTACGTCGACGCCAATTAGAGGCCGAGAGTAGCGGTACACCTGCTGCAATCGAGAAGCGCCATGCAGCGGGTAAGTACACCGCGCGCGAGCGCATCGAAAAGTTGGTTGACCCAGGCTCGTTTGTCGAGATGGACTCTTTCGCTCGTCACCGTTCCACCAACTTTGGCATGGATAAGAATCGCACTTATGGCGACGGCGTTGTCACCGGTTACGCCACTGTCGATGGTCGCCCGATCGCGCTCTACTCTCAAGACTTCCTTGTTTTCGGTGGCAGCCTCGGTGAAGTTGTCGGCGAGAAGATCGTGAAGGTGATGGACTTTGCCATGAAGAGCGGCATACCGATCGTTGGTCTGAACGATTCAGGTGGAGCTCGAATTCAAGAAGGCGTTGCATCGCTCTCAATGTATGGCGAGATCTTTAAGCGCAACGTTCGCGCTTCCGGCGTCATTCCTCAGATTTCCGTCATCCTCGGACCATGTGCTGGTGGCGCGGTTTACTCCCCTGCGATTACTGATTTCACCATTATGGTCAATGAGACCTCTCACATGTTCATTACTGGACCTGATGTTATTAAGGCCGTTACTGGCGAAGAAGTAGGAATGGAAGAGTTGGGTGGCGCTGCTACTCACAATGCCAAGACCGGTAACTCTCATTACTTGGCCGAAAGCGAAGATGATGCCCTGGATTACGTGAAGGCGCTCCTCTCGTATCTTCCTTCCAACAATATGGATGAGACTCTGGTCTTGGAGGCCACCGAGTCCACCGATATCTCACCTGCCGATCGTGCTTTGGACTCACTCATTCCCGATAATCCCAATAAGCCTTATGACATGAATTTGGTCATTAATGCGATCGTTGATGACGCTGAATTTGTACAAGTGCACGAACTATTCGCTCCCAACGTGATTGTTGGATTTGGCCGCATTGAAGGACGATCAGTCGGAATCATTGCCAACCAGCCAAACCAACTTGCTGGCACGCTCGATATCGATGCCAGTGAGAAAGCTGCTCGATTTGTGCGTACTTGCGATGCCTTCGGTATTCCGATCGTCACTCTCGTCGATGTCCCCGGTTTCTTGCCTGGCACCGAACAAGAGTGGGATGGCATCATCCGCCGCGGCGCTAAGTTGATCTACGCCTACGGTGAAGCATCGGTACCTCTTATTACTGTCATTACCCGCAAGGCCTATGGCGGTGCCTACATCGTGATGGGCTCCAAGCACTTGGGCGCAGATATCAATCTTGCTTGGCCAACTGCGCAGATTGCCGTCATGGGCGCGCAAGGTGCAGTAAATATCTTGCACCGCAAAGATTTAGCTGAGGCAAAAGATGTCGATGCACGTCGCAAAGAATTGATCGATGAGTATGAAGAGACTCTTCTCAATCCTTATATTGCTGCCGATCGTGGCTTTATTGACGCTGTCATCGAACCACAGCAGACACGTAATCAGATTACGAAGGCGCTTAATACCCTTCGCAATAAGCGTGTGGCGCTACCTCCACGTAAGCATGGAAATATTCCACTCTAATGCGTTGGAAAACTCAGAAGTTCACAATTACTAATGGCCCCGCTACGCGCGAGGAGATTATTGCCATCGGTAAAGCGCTGCGTATTCGTGATGTGAAATCGCCCGAGCGTGCCAGCCTCTGGCGTAAATCCCAGATCCGCCAGCCACTTCCACGTAAGTGGGGACAAACTTTCTAATGTCTCGCCGCCACGTCGTTCTCGCTTCTGCATCGCCTTCGCGCCAGCGCTTACTCGCTGCTGCTGGTGTTCCGGCTGAAGTTATCGTCAGTGGTGTCGATGAAGAACATCCGGATATCGCCAAGCTCTCACCTTCTGAAATGGTGATCGCGCTAGCAATTCTTAAAGCTCACACCGTAAAAGATGTAGCACCTCAAGGCTCGATCATTATCGGGTGCGACTCCACCTTTGAATTCGAAGGCCAATCCCTGGGCAAGCCACTCACCACCGAGAATGCAATTGCCCGATCTAAGAACCTGCGTGGAAAATCAGGACTCCTTCACACTGGTCACTGCATTATTGATCTCCAGCAAGGCATTGAGATCTCGGATATCTCTACTTCTTCCGTCTTCTTTGCCGATCTCACCGATGGCGAAATTGAAGCCTATGCCGCATCCGGTGAACCGCTTCATGTTGCCGGCGGCTTCACGCTCGACGGTTTGAGTTCACCATTTATCGAACGGATCGAAGGTTGCCCCTCCGGCATCATCGGTCTTTCGATGCCGCTATTGCGCAGAGCAATCCTTACCTTAGGTCTGTCATGGACTGAGATCGCAGAAATGGATATAGCCTCATGATGAAATCCGTACTGATTGCCAACAGAGGCGAAATCGCTGTTCGCGTCGCTCGCGCTGCGCGCGATCATGGCATTCGTTCGATCGCTATCTACTCCGATGAAGATCGCAACTCCCTTCACGTAGCAACTGCCGATGAAGCCCACGCGCTGCACGGTCTCTCTGCTGCTGAGACTTACCTCGATCAAAATAAGATTATTGAAATTGCTAAGAAATCTGGCGCCGATGCCGTGCACCCTGGTTATGGCTTCCTCTCAGAAAATGCTGACTTTGCTGATCGAGTTATCGCAGCAGGTCTCATTTGGATTGGGCCTCCGCCTGCTGCAATCCGCGCATTGGGCGATAAAGTCTCAGCTCGCAAGATTGCCTCAGAAGCTGGCGCACCACTTGTTGCCGGAACAATTGATCCCGTCGATACCCCCGATGAAATCATTGCTTTCGCTAAAGAACATGGCCTTCCCGTTGCCATCAAAGCAGCCCACGGCGGTGGCGGTCGCGGTCTCAAAGTGGCACGCACCATGGAAGAGATTCCTGAACTCTTCGCCTCTGCGGTTCGCGAAGCGATCACCGGCTTTGGCCGCGGCGAGTGTTTCGTTGAACGTTATCTCGATAAGCCACGTCACGTGGAGACCCAAGTATTGGTCGACTCCAAGGGCAACGCTGTAGTAGTCAGTACTCGTGACTGCTCATTGCAGCGCCGCCACCAAAAATTAGTGGAAGAGGCCCCTGCGCCATTCCTCTCGGAGAAGCAGATCGAACAGCTCTACAGCTCCTCGAAAGCGATCATGAAACTCGCTGGATATGTCGGCGCTGGTACCTGCGAATTCCTTATTGGAAACGATGGCACCATCTCCTTCCTCGAAGTTAATACCCGCCTTCAAGTAGAGCATCCCGTCTCTGAAGAAGTAACAGGAATCGATTTAGTTCGCCAACAATTCCGCATTGCAGATGGCGAAGAGATCTCGCCAATCGATCCGGTTATTCGCGGCCACTCCATTGAATTCCGTATTAATGGCGAAGATCCTGGCAAGGGCTTCCTACCCTCACTCGGCACCATTACTAAGTGGGAAGTTCCATCCGGCCCAGGTGTTCGTATCGATGCTGGCTTCGATCATGGTCACACCATCGGATCACACTTCGATTCACTGCTCGCAAAATTAATCGTCACTGGATCTACCCGCGCAGAGACCATTCAGCGGGCTCGTCGCGCGCTGCGTGAATTTGAGATCGGCGGCCTAGCCACTGCCCTCCCCTTCCATCGAGCAATTGTGGAAGATCCCAACTTCACTGAAGATTTCAAGGTCTACACCAGCTACATCGAAAATGAATTTAAGAATGAAATCGAGCCATTTAACTTCAAGGCCGGCGTCTCTGATACCAAATCAAATTCACGAACTGTCGTTGCCGAAGTTAATGGCAAGCGCTTTGATGTCGTCATTCACACGCCAGAACCTGCAGTAAAGCGCCACCGCGTTAAGCCCAGCGGTGTCACCAAGTTGGCCGGCGACGCAATCGTTAGCCCAATGCAGGGAACGGTCGTCAAAATCCTTAAGACCAATGGCGAGCGCGTAGCAGCAGGTGATCTCATCGTTGTACTCGAAGCGATGAAGATGGAACAACCGCTTGTTGCCCACAAAGCCGGAACAATCGCAGCTCTTACTGTGAGCGTTGGCGAAACAGTTGCCAGCGGCTCCAATCTCTGCTTAATCGAAGACTGATTCGAAGCGGTTGAATTAGCGATGACGCTCTACGCTGCTTATGGATCCAATATGGATCCCAAGCAAATGTTGGAGCGCGCTCCCCATTCACCACATCGCGGTACTGGTTGGGTTGAAGGTTGGCGGTTAACTTTTGGTGGCGAAGAGATTGGTTGGGAAGGCTCACTGGCAACCCTTGTTGAATCCCCTGGTGACCATGTCTTCGTCTCGCTCTACGACCTTACGGAGCAAGACGAAAAAGCACTCGATCAATGGGAGGGCGCAGATCTCCACCGCTACTCCAAAATCCGAGTCCGAGTACATACCCTCGATGGTGAGCATCTCTCCTTTATCTATGTTCTCAATGGCTTTGAAGGTGGGCTGCCCAGCAAGCGTTATCTCGCGATCATGTTAGATGCCGCGATAGCAGCTGGCGCACCTGTGGACTATTTGGAAGATCTCGCCCGCCGCCCTACTCGCGCCGAATAGGTCACAGTCCGCGGCTATCGCCTGCCACTTCGATAAGCGATAAGTTTGGCTCTATGAGCGATCTTTATACCGACCCTATTGGAACTGCCACCACAGCTGCGGCCCGTCTCGCTGAACTCACCGGCAAAGCTGCGCACGATGTGGCACTCGTCATGGGATCCGGATGGATTAGCGCAGCAGATGCGCTCGGAACTCCCACTCACGAATTTCCCGCAACGCAGCTGCCCGGCTTCCTCGCTCCAACAGTGGCTGGCCATGGCGGTGTGATTCGCTCGTACGATCTGCAAGGCGCCACCGGCACAATTCGCGCACTAGTCTTTCTCGGTCGCACCCACCTCTACGAAGGCAAAGGCATCGAGCCAGTAGTTCATGGTGTTCGGACTGCCGTAAAAGCGGGCTGCAAAGCTATTGTCCTGACCAATGCCTGTGGTGGAATAAATAAGGATTACAAAGTGGGCGAGCCAGTATTAATTCGCGACCATATCTCGATGACTGCGCAGAGCCCTTTGATTGGCGCAGATTTTGTTGATCTTACCGATCTCTATAGCAAGCGCATCCGCGAAATCGTAAAGGCGGAAGATCCTTCACTCAAAGAAGGCGTTTACGTTCATTGGCGTGGACCTGCCTATGAAACTCCTGCCGAAATTATTATGTTGCGTACTTTGGGTGCCGACTTGGTCGGAATGTCTACCGTTCCAGAAGCAATTGCCGCGCACGCCTTGGGCGCAGAAGTTCTCGGCATTTCACTTGTCTCTAATGCCGCAGCTGGTATGACTGGTGAAAAGTTGAGTCACGAAGAAGTTATGGCGGCAGGAAAGGCAGCTGCCGGTCGCATGGGCGAACTCCTCAGCAAGGTACTTCATAAATTATGATCTCAGCAAAACTCCGCGCTGAAGTAGAGGCGTGGATCGAGTTAGATCCAGACCCTGCCACTGCTGCCCAGTTACGAAATTGGCTCGCTGCGGATAATGAAACTGCACTTCACAAATCTTTTAACGGCTTTCTTCAATTTGGTACTGCCGGCCTGCGCGGCCCAGTAGGTCCTGGGCCGTCATGCATGAATCGCGCGGTGGTAGGTCGCACTGCGGCAGGTATCGCTAACTACATGAAAGCACGAGGCCTTACATCGGTCGTCATTGGCCGAGATGCTCGTCATGGATCTGAAGAATTCACCCAAGAGAGTGCGGAAATTTTTGCAGGCGCAGGAATGACGGTTCATGTCTTGCCCCGGCCGCTCCCTACACCCGTCCTTGCTTATGCCGTCAACGCGT
>CAIQXR010000120.1 GCA_903875815.1 uncultured Actinomycetes bacterium | reverse complement strand
GCGATCGAACGCGTCGTTGTGTATCGCGATGAGCTCACACTTCACATTAAGCGCGATCGACTCTTTGAGGTAGCAAAGAAACTTCGTGATACGCCATCACTTCGTTTTGAAATGTGTATGGGCGTTAATGGTGTTCATTACCCAGCAGATACTGGTCGCGAATTGCACGCGGTCTATCCCTTGCTCTCGCTGACTCACAACCGACGGATTCGTTTGGAAGTCAGCGTTCCAGAATCTGATCCACACATTCCTTCACTCGTTGAATTGTGGGCCGGAAATAATTGGCACGAACGCGAGACTTATGACATGTTCGGAATTATTTTTGATGGCCATCCATCACTGACACGAATTTTGATGCCAGATGATTGGCATGGACATCCACAACGCAAGGATTACCCATTGGGTGGAATTGCCATCGAATATAAGGGTGGAACTGTTCCTGCTCCGTCAGAACGGAGGAAATACAATTGAGCACTACTGAAGATTTCTACGCGCAATCTCGCGAAACTACTGAAGGTCGCGTGTATTCCGTAACGGGTGGCGATTGGGATTCACTCGCGACTGAAATTGGCGCCACTAAGGAAGAGCGCGTGGTCGTCAATATGGGACCGCAGCACCCATCAACACACGGCGTGCTTCGTCTCGTACTTGAACTCGAAGGCGAAACCGTTACAGAAGCTCGCGCCGGTATCGGCTTCCTTCACACTGGTATCGAAAAAAATATGGAATATCGCACCTGGACTCAGGGCGTCACTTTCGTTACTCGCATGGATTACCTGTCACCGATCTTCAACGAGACTGCCTACTGCCTCGGCGTAGAAAAACTATTGGGAATTACTGATCAGATCCCCGAGCGCGCCAGTCAGATTCGCGTCTTGATGATGGAACTCACTCGCATTTCATCGCACATGGTGGCACTCGGCACTGGCGCACTCGAACTGGGCGCACTCTCCCCAATGATCTTTGCCTTCCGCGAACGCGAGAAAGTACTTGATCTCGTTGAATTTATCTCTGGCCTGCGCATGAATATGGCCTACATCCGCCCGGGCGGGGTTGCTCAAGATCTACCTGCCGGTGCGATCACCAAGATCCGCGAGACCGTTGCCTATTTACGCAAAAACTTTAAAGATAATGAAAAGTTGCTCATCGGCAACACCATTTGGATGAAGCGCACCCAAGGTATTGGCTATCTCGACCTTGCTGGTTGCACCACCTTAGGTATTACCGGTCCAGTTCTTCGCTCCGCTGGTGCGCCATGGGATCTTCGTAAAGTTCAGCCCTACTGCGGCTATGAGCAATATGACTTTGATGTGATTACGACTGATACCTGCGATGTCTATGGTCGCTTCTTGATTCGTATGAAAGAACTTGAGCAATCACTGCGCATCATCGAACAAGCAACAGATAAGTTAGAGGCAAGCGCTGGTCAGCCAGTGATGGTCGCCGATAAGAAAATTGCTTGGCCGGCCCAACTCTCAGTTGGCGCTGACGGTATGGGTAATTCACTCGCTCATATCCGCGAAATTATGGGGGAGTCGATGGAGGCGCTAATCCATCACTTCAAGTTAGTCACCGAAGGTTTCCATGTTCCCGCAGGACAAGCATATGTTCCGATCGAATCACCTCGCGGTGAAATCGGTTGCTCCATTGTTTCTGATGGTGGAACGCATCCCTACCGCATGCACTTCCGCGAACCATCTTTCAATAATCTGCAATCAGTATCGGCAATGTGCGAAGGCACAATGATCGCCGATGTGATTGGTTCAGTTGCATCTATCGATCCTGTTATGGGTGGAGTTGACCGCTAATGCCATTTACTTCAGAACACGAAGCAACACTGGATGCGATTATCGCTCGCTATCCACGCTCTCGCTCAGCGATCATGCCGTTGCTGCACTTTGCGCAATCAGTGGATGGTTATGTGACACCTGCTGCCATTGAGAAGATTGCAGCCAAACTCGATCTCGCGACTGCTGAAGTCACTGCAGTATCTACCTTTTACACCCAATATAAGAGCAAGCCAGTCGGTGATTATCACGTTGGAGTCTGCGTCAATACTTTGTGCGCAGTCATGGGTGGGGATGCAATTTATGAGAGCGTCACTGAGCATCTCGGAATTAATAATCACGAGACCACGTCAGATGGCAAAGTTTCCCTCGAACGCATTGAATGCAATGCAGCGTGTGATTACGCACCTGTTGTCATGGTCAACTGGGAGTTCTACGACAATCAGACACCACAAAGTGTTTGCGACTTAGTCGATAGTGCTCGTGCCGGAAATCCACCAGCACCTACGCGTGGACCCAAGACACTTCGTACCTGGAAGCAAAATTCTGCGGTACTTGCTGGCCTCAGCGATGGTCTTGCTGGTGAAGGCGTGAGCGCGGGCGAAGCTTCCAAACTCGGATTAAATATTGCAACTGGTAAGGGCGGAAAGTAATGACGACTCCAACACCTGTTCTCTCCGCACATTGGAACGATGCTGATTCATTTACCATCGAAGGCTACACCCGCAATGGTGGTTACGCTGCGGTAAGCAAAGCGTTAGCGATGGATCCTGATGAACTCATTAAGTTAGTAAAAGATTCTGGCCTTCGTGGTCGCGGTGGTGCAGGTTTTCCTACCGGCATGAAGTGGAGTTTTATTCCACAGAACGATGGCAAAGAGCATTACCTCGTCGTTAACGCGGATGAATCTGAACCAGGCACTTGCAAAGATATGCCGCTACTTATGGCTAATCCCCATGTCTTGGTTGAAGGCATCATCATCGCTTCCTATGCGATCCGCGCCAACCATGCCTTTATTTATCTCCGCGGCGAAGTTGTTCACGTCTTCCGTCGCGTTCAGCAAGCAATCGAAGATGCTTACAAAGCTGGCCACCTCGGAAAAAATATTGGTGGCAAGGGCTTTGATCTCGAACTCACTTTGCATGCAGGCGCTGGTGCTTACATTTGCGGTGAAGAGACTGC
>CAIQXR010000119.1 GCA_903875815.1 uncultured Actinomycetes bacterium | reverse complement strand
TCGAAGACAATGCTCGGAATTGCTGCAGCTGCTGTCATCGCAGTTGTCGGTTCAACTCTCGCAGCGAACATCTCATTAACTTCCGGTTCAACATCTGAATTCGGCCAGGGACTTGTACAAGCTGGTGCATGCGATAGCGCAATCACCGTTGTACCTGCCGCTACATTCTCTAACTCAGCAGGTGCTGGCTCTTTCAACTTTGCATCTGTTGCTCTTTCCAATATTTCAGATAACTGTGCAGGTCGTACATTTACCTTGAATGCTTGGGATAACAACACCAATACTGCATTGAACATTGCATCTGCAAATGGTTCACCATCTTCAATCGCTACATTCGTATATTCCACTACAAGCAACGGTTACACCAGCGCTTCACCTGGCGTATCGACATCAGCATTTTCACTGGGCGGTTCTTCCGAATCTCGTTCGGTCACCATCGCATTCAACAACTCACCTGTTACTTCAGGTGCGATCTACAAGATCACACTCCAGACCAACTAATTTCATTAGTTAGGTCGGCACTGAACGAAAGCGTTACCAACACCGCTTGATAGTTCAAAAGGGAAGATTCACATCAAGAACTCGGTCCGAAAGGGCCGGGTTCTAATGTGCATTATTGGACCGTTTGAACTTCTGGTCTGAAATAACAATTTTTAGGAGAGAACCGAAGAATCATGGCCATCCTTAACTTGGGTGACTCTGGTGAATTCGACGAGTATGACGATTATTCGTCCTACGACGGCGATCACTTTGAAGAGTCAGAAGATGAAAGCGCAGCCCCTCGCGGGCATAAGCGCCTCATTGCCCTTGTCATGGCCGGAGTCATCGGAGTAACCGGTTACGCACTCGCTGCAAAAATTACAGCGACGGGCACCACTGTTGAATTCGGCCAAGGTATTCAGCAAGAAGTGACATGTGCAGCAGGAACCACAATCACGTTAACGCCTTACGCAGGCTTTATTAACCAAGCCAATGGTGGTTCATTTACTTTGGACTCGATTTACTTGGAAAATATTCCTAATAGCTGCGCTGGCAAAGATTTCATCGTCCGCGTCTATTCAAACTCTTCCTCGACCGCTCTCACTATCGGCGAAACCGGAACAGCGGGCTCGAACTACGTCACCACAGACAACTTCCGCTTTTACTACCAGGATTCAATGACCGTATCAGCCGTATCCAAGGCTTTTATTGACGCTGAAGCTGCAACCGATAACACGACCGATACCGCTGGATCGCTTCAGATAACGTTCGACGCTGATCAAATTTCAAGCTTTGCGAATGCAGGCTCGGTCTACAAGATCACCCTCGAGTCTACGAACCACTAATGAGTCGTGACGTATTCGTTACGGAGCATGAAGATATCCGTATTGAGGGCGAATCCAACGCACACGATTCAAAAATTCTCATCACTCTCTCTAGTGTTTTAGGGGAGCGCACAGCGCTGATTACCCCCACCGAAGTTATTGAGAGTAAATCCAAGCTCTTTGTTCAGGCTCCGCGAGAACGTGTAACCGTTGGCGCCAAAAAAGTAGAGCGCAAAGTGACAACATATACGAGAAACATTGGCTACGTTCTCACCGCGATTCTCGTTCTCTTCTCTATCTCTTCCGCAATGGGTCTAATGAAAGCTCGCATCGTTCTTACCGGATCGATGGTCCCCACGATTAACCCGGGCGACGTTGTACTTCTCGCCCCACCTGCGACCATTAACCCAAAAGTAGGCGCAATCGTCTCTTACACCGCACGGCGATTCGATGGTACGCCAGTCGGAACATTTACTCACCGAATTATGAGTGGCGACCCGATCGGCGGATACGTTGTAAAGGGTGATGCCAACCCCACACCCGACATCCAGCATCCCAAAATTGCAGATATTTCCGGCGTAGTTTTCTTTAAGATTCCTTTCATCGGAAAATTACTGACGCCCAAATCGCTATTAATCATTGTTCCGTGCATTGTTGGATTTTGGTTCGTCATGGATGCGTTGAAAAATGAAGATTAAATCGACCGCGCTCTTTGGTCTCCTGCTTACTATCTTTACTTTTATCGCCCCATCGATGGCGCGCGCTGTCGATATTCCGCTCCTTACTTGGGAGCGCGGTCGCGTTCAACAAGTAGTGCTGGGTGGGGGAGCGGTGGAAAATCACTGGGTCGTTTCCTTGGTGCGCGAAGGCGCTGCGCCACTTACTTTCACGCCGAGCAATCCCAATACTGCAGGCTATGTTGTTTACACCGTAGATCTTCCGAACAATTTGCCGCTAGGTGCTTACACAATTCAGACCTCAGGTAATGGCTCGCCGCAGACCAACGTTGCTGCCGTCGATGTCATCGCCCTCGCGGCTGCATCTGTCCCTTATCTGCCGAAAGACCTCGTCTTTATCATCGCGATGATTGTTCTGCTTACTTCGACGATCTCAACGATGCGCGCCCGTAAGTATTCACCGCTCTCATTTGCTAATACACAGAAGCTAATGCCAGAGATCCACACCATCGAAGGTCTTGCTAAAGCAACCCACAAACTCTCATTTGCTACAACTCCTTATCATCTGCGGGTCCGTTCAATTACTGCGCTGCCTCAATCTTTGTTCCGTTACCTCCTACTGCGCAATGGCGAAGCGATCCACCGAATTTCACCGACCCTCTATGCATTTGCTCCGGTCGCGGGCATTATCGGTGCATTTATCTCGGCAGTCGAAGTTCATAAGGCAGGCGGCATTGGAAAGACGTCGTTGGCAGTCTTTATTGCTGTCGCTATTATTGGAATTGCAGATTCATTTTCAGGAATCATTGCGACCGCTGCCTTTTGGGCGATCGAACTTGCTACCGGCAATGTCACCAGCTTCCGCGATTTCTTAGTGATGCTTTCCATTGGATTAGCTTGGGTCGGCCCTGGCCTCTACGCCTCGATCTATCGCGATGCCGCCTCTCGAGACCACACCTCCAAGCGAATCGCTCTGCCTACTCAGTCAGCCCGCATTGCAGGAATTGTTGAAGCGGCCATCGTCGGTGGATTGATTTTTGCGCTCGGTCAAAAATTAATTAATAGCGTCCTGATCAACGTTCTTCCGGTTCGCAACGTGACAATTACTATGGGAGCGGTCATTGCCGTGGCAGTGGCGGTGCGTGCGCTTGCTGAAGATGCTCTTCTGGCTCGCCCCGCATCCCAGGGCTCGGTTGACGGGCTAACAAACGAATCCATCACCATCGCTCGTGTGAGCTCACCACAAACTGCGCTCGGTCTCTTTGCCACTTACTTTGCCTTTGCCTATATCTGGACTCATTCAGCTGGCCGCGCACTCATTTTTGCAACGCTATTTGCGCTGCCGCACTTCTTGCTCTTGGTTCGCTTTGACTCATTAGCTATTGCTGGGTTTGCCAAGGTCAGCCGTCAGATCTTCCTCGAGTCGATCGTGGCCGCTGCCGCCACCGTCTTGATCTTCCGACAGGTCAATTCCCAGCCGCTGCTCTCGGACGACCGAGCCAAAGTCTTCCTTGTACTAGCCGGAATCCCGCTTATCGCCCAGGCCCTCTATAGCGCTGTGTGTGATTCTGCGGAAAGAAAGGGGATAATAGAGTCATGAAGAAGTTTGCCTTCCTCCTCTTGGTCCTGAGCATGACCCGCGTGGCTGTCGCCTACGCCGAGACCAATACTGCCTCAACTGGCACCAACACCAATCAACAAAATTATTTCTTTGGAAATTCTGCGCAAGCGGCGGCAAACCTCAATCAAGTCTTGGCTCTTCTTGTTGGACCTCGCGGTGTTCCAGGCCCTGCAGGTGTTGCAGGTAAAGATGGTTTCGTTGGCCTCAATGGCCAAAATGGTAAAGATGGATTGCCTGGTGCTCCAGGAGCTGTGGGACCACAAGGTCCAGCCGGTCTTAATGGTAAAGATGGATTAAATGGTGCGCCGGGCGCACAAGGACCAGCAGGTCCGGCAGGAAATGGCGGCAATGCTGCCTATGCAGTGATTCCGATCGATGCAACAAACACCACAGATTGCCCATCCGGACTTGGTGGTTTGAAGTATCACCCCAATACCGGCAACGACACCATTGTCTGTAACGGTGGCGCAGGTTCTGGTACAGGCAACCTCCTTAATATTCAAAATGGTTATGCCAGCGGCGCGATGAATGGAACTTCCTGTCAGGGAACCACATCCATTGGAATTTCACTCTCTCGTACATTTAATGGCAATGACTTTGTCTTTGGCAATATCGCAATCACCAGCGTCAGTGATTCTGTGACGGCACAGAACCCGACTGGGTGCCTTGGAAAGACTCTCAATTTCTATTTCAAGATCAACGGAAGTGGCTCGCTGAATAACAGTGGCGATTACACCAATGGTCGCTTTGTGAGATGCTCATATAACATCACCGGAACTTCATTCACAGCTAACGCTGCGACAGCCGCTTGTGTGACAAGTACTGACTCCACCGGAAGTGCTTACGGCTCAACGCTCTTTGCACTGGAAAAAATCAGTACTGCCGACTACATCAATAAGATCGGCTTTGAAATTGTCTAAAAAAAATAACGGCGAAGCCAAGTCGGCTCCAGCTCCAGTAATCTCCAAAATCCCTCTTCCCATCTCTGATTCGCCATTGGTCATCGATCTGCCAGATGGACAGAAATTAGTTGTCGGAAAGATGATTCAAGGCAGCGTTATTGAAGTTGCTACTTGGCGTGGTACTGGCCGTCCCGACTCTCGTACTAGCCGTCTTATGCTCGGAATGAGTATTGGTGATGTGAACCCAACTCCTGAAGAGAAAGCTCAAACAGAGGCTTCTGGAGGCGCCCCAACCATCCATGCCGCCACCGATGCGCCAGCAGAGCCAAAGAGCCAAGCCCAAGCCTGGTTGGATTATTTGTCAGCAAAGTACCCGGCTCTTAAATTCCTCAAGGGTAAGAAGATTCCGCAACTTAAAGTGAGTAAGCCGGCGGCACCTAAGAAGACGAAGAAGGCGAGCGAACCATCGCTTAAGGCAAGCAAATTCGGCGGTATAAAAACCATTAAGAGTGGCAAAAGCGCTCCCAAGAGCACATCGCCCACTTTGGATTCCAATACCCCCAGTTTTGAATCAAGCGCCGATGACGATATCTCAGCTTGGCTCGATCAGATTTCAGAGAAAGCTCGCGTCCGCGTAGAAGCAGAGAGTGCTGCACCCGCCAAGAAAGGCAAAGCGAAGGCTCCCGTATCCCTCGACGATGTCTTCTCTAAGGGTTCAGCAGCGAAGAAGACCCCTGCGCGTCGGACAAATGCTGCTAAAAAGAGCGCAAGTGCTCCTAAGAAACGCAAGTAAGTCAGTTACCATTAAGCCATGCTAGATCGAGTAAAGAAGCCCCTTGCCATCGCCCTCGTGGTGATCATTGCCGGCTTTCTCCTCGGCTTCCGCGTCGGACACCCGCACTCTGGCCTTCGTAGCGCCCTTGGCTCTGCAGAGTCCAGCATCGCCCTCTATAAGCACACTGGCGAACCTCCTATCGGCACCAAGGTTGTCGTAGCCGTTCCGGGAGAACCAAAGAACTCACCTGCACTAGGAATCGTCAAGACTGTTTCGCAGGGCAACATTGAAATTCAATTCGGTAACCGAGTTGAAGTCGTGGGGATCAAGGAAGTCCAAGGCAAGTTGATCGCCGTAGTTCCATTCTTCGGAACTCTCGTCGGCATCCTCGGCCTCTAAACCTTTTCTCGCTACTGAGCGAGGGTCAATCGCATCACAATCTGGTTGGGCTTCAAGAGTTTGTTATTTCCTAAATCAATCTTCGCGCCTTGGATAAATTCAATTCCGGCGTTCTTCATCTCAATCGCAAATTTAAGCGCATTTACACTTCCGCGGTCAGGACCATCTTTAGGGTCATAGCCGCCAACGATGTTCACATAGATCGCATGGGTGCTGGCCGCTAATTTCTGCTCTTTCAAGAATGCATTGAAGTCGCTACGAATGCGGTTGGCATCGAAAGTGTCGTATCCCATGATCATGCCGTTGGCGATATTGGTTCCGGCGAGGTTGCCGATATTGACCGTTGCATTTCCTCTAAAGCCACCGCCGAGCGCTGGCACGAAGGAGATCGTCGCCAAGAAGACCACCATCAGCGCAAGGAATGAGTCAGCGAAGAGCCAACCACCTTGCGAGGTGGCATCTTCTTCGTGAATGACTTGCCGAGCTCTACGGGCCATAAAAGTGGTTACGCCTTCTTATTAGAATTAGTTGATTTAGCCGACTTAGTAGCGCGAGGCGAACGCTTCTTAGGAGTTTCAGCTTTGGCGAGTAGCGCATCGAAGTCATACTCATAACTTGATGTTGGCGCAGAGTAGAGATCAAATGCCGGAGTGCTTGCAGGAGCAGTAGGAAGCTTCTTGGTGCTCTTTTCCAATGACTTAGTGGTGGACTCCAGCGAATCTGCTGCATTGAGAAGCTTGGTCAGGACATTAGCCATGCTGGCATTCATGGTCAGAGTAGTAACGGCCTTCTTGTCATAGAGGAAACTCTGAAGAGCTACCGCGATAGCGACGCGATCGCGATCGATCCGATTCTCCGAAGATTCCTGGAGATCAGTAGCGCGCTTGCCGGTGATGGAGACTGCCAAGGTGAGTGCGATAACGAGGAAGATGATGGTGAAGTCCAAGGTTGCGACTCGGCCAATGGTCCATTCTTTGGCGAGCGTTCCATAGCCGTTCTGCCAAAAGTCCAAGAAGTTAACGACATCAGTGCCGTGAATCTTCACATACTTGGAAAATCCTTCGGTCGCTTTGCCGACCGCAAACCAGGTCAGCGCAACCGGGGCGAAGACTAGGACGTTACGCAAAACAGTGAGCTGGCGAGTCCACTTCACTTGGCTATAGCCACCTGAGATCGCGGGGGTGGGGAGGTAGTCCATGGGATCCATCGAGGCCCACATGGGGAGGTTCTTGTTTTCGATTAAGTCATTGGTGAGAGCGGCGATATAAGGATCGCCCTTCTGGCCATACTGAACTGCCCACTTATCGAGCGCCTCGGCGATCTCGAGGTGCTGGGTATTTTTACGCGTGCGACGAAGTGATGCCATGGCCGAAAGGTTACTTGAACTTCGCGTCTAAAGGAATAAAACGACTACCCGTGCGGTTCATTAATATAGTTGAATATTCAACTAAACCCATAGTAAGGTAATGACATGAGCAAAATGCCAGCGCTTTATATTGGCCATGGCGCCCCACCTCTTCTCGATGACCCTATTTGGAGTGGCGAATTGGCGAACTGGTCAGCTGACTTGCCGCGACCTAAAGCGATCCTGGTTGTCTCGGCTCATTGGGAATCGGCACCACTCACTGTGGGCGCCACAGATCCGAGCGTTGGGCTGATCTATGACTTCGGCGGCTTTGCTCCTAAGTATTACAACCTTCAATACCGCGCACCGGGTGCGCCGGATCTGGCGACTCGAATCTCGGCGATGATGGGGGAGCCGGTTGTTCAACAACCTAACCGCGGCCTTGATCATGGGGCCTATGTGCCATTGATGAAAATGTATCCGGGCGCAGATATACCGGTCTTGCAGATGTCGATTCCAACGCACGACCCACAGAAGCTCTTTGACCTCGGTCGCAAACTCGCTCCTCTTCGCGACGAGGGCGTCATGATTATCGGAAGTGGCTTCCTGACTCACGGTCTGCCATTTCTGAAAGAGTTCCGCATTGAAGCAACGCCTCCAGGGTGGTCGCAAGAGTTTGATCATTGGGCTGCCGAAGTGCTTTCGCGCGGAGCAGTCGATGAATTAATGAACTACAAATCACTCGCCCCGGGCATGCCTTATGCCCACCCCACCGTGGAACATTTCGCTCCCATCTTTATTACCTTGGGTGCTTCTACCAATGCAGAAGTAGCGCCAGATACTGCGATTGAGGGCTATTGGATGGGCCTTTCCAAGCGCTCATTCCAAGTGGCGTAACGACTCTTAAAGTCGCCTCAGTAATTATTTCTTGGCTGCGTAAAAGCGGCCAAGAAATTCCTTTTTCAAATCGAAGAATTCATTGGCAAGTAGTGCTGCTCGCATCTGATCAACTAAGCGCACGATAAAACGTTCGTTGTGAATTGTGGCAAGCGTCGCTGCCAAGATCTCCTTGGAGCGGAAGAGGTGGTTGAGATAGGCCGCGGTGAAATGCGTGCAGGTATAGCAATCGCACTCAGAATCGATGGGCGCAAATTGGCGACGATATTTGGCATTGGTGATATTGACGCGACCATCATTGGTGAAGACGGCACTAGTACGAGCTTGGCGTGAAGGAGCAACGCAATCGAAGGTATCGGCGCCGTTTTCTACTCCAATGAAAAGATCATCTGGCTCGCCAATTCCTAGTAGGTGACGGGGCTTATTGGCCGGCAACTCTTCCGTCATCCAACGAACGATGGTTCCGAGGTTTGCTTTATCGAGCGCCCCGCCAAGACCAAAGCCATCAAAGCTGACGCCACCCTCATCGAGTTCACTTAAATCTTTAGCCGCTTTGCGTCGCAAATCTTCATATTGGGCGCCTTGGAGAACGCCGAAAAGTGCTTGGTAGGGCTTACCTACTCGGGCCTCGGTCAATCGGCCATGCTCCACGAGGCAACGCTTGGCCCACAGCCGGGTGCGCTCAAGCGATCGTTCTTGATATTTGCGGGTGTTGTGCAGGGTGGTGCATTCATCAAAAGCAAAGATGATGTCAGCCCCTAATTGATGCTGGACTTGCATGGATACTTCTGGGGTAAAGCGATGCATCGACCCATCGAGGTGAGATTTAAAAGTAACGCCATCATCATCGACATGAGCCAGTCGCTCTTTCTTTTCAGCGATCACTTCATCGGATCGAAAAGTATCTTGATCCATGGCAATCACTTTTTTAAAGCCGACTCCGAGGGAGAGAACTTGGAAGCCACCACTATCGGTGAAGGTGGGGCCAGGCCAGTTCATAAACTTTCCGAGGCCGCCTGCCTCGTCCAAAATTTCTGGACCGGGCTGCAGGTAGAGGTGATAGGCATTGGCCAGTAGAGCTTGCGCGCCAAGTTGCCCCATGCTCTCCGGCAGAACCGATTTCACGGTGGCCTTGGTGCCGACCGGAATAAATGCTGGAGTTGCGATCTGACCATGGGGAGTGGAGATAACGCCGGCGCGACCTTGACGATCGTCCAATTGTTTCTCGATTTCGAAGTTAAAAATTCTTCAATCCCCTAAATATTCTTAAAAATTTACTCAAAGTAAGTAATTTTTCACCAGCACGCATAGATTACCGCTCTCGCGCCAGAGAATACTTTCTCTGGGTATTTTCCTTCTCTCGCCAGCATCAGGCTCAAAAATATGGAAAAGCCGTTAAAACCCCCTTTTCGGGCGATTTTGGGGCAATTTCTTTCGAAAAATCCCGCGCAGGAGAAGAGATTTCTTCACCTGCGCGAATGAAACCGGATTACCAAATACGAACGCGCTCTTCTGGTGCCAGATAGAGCCCATCGCCGGGCTTCACATCAAATGCGTCGTAGAACTCATCGAGATTGCGAACGATTTGATTGCATCGAAATTCATCGGGGGAGTGCACATCGGTAGCCACTCGGCGACGTACCTCCTCGGGACGCATCTTCTGTCGCCAGACTTGGGCGGAGGCAAAGAAATATCGCTGATAGCCCGTGAGGCCATCGATGACAGGTGGCTGCTTGCCTTCCAAGGAGAGTTGGTAGGCAAGGTATCCGATGGTGAGTCCACCCAAGTCGCCAATATTTTCACCCACGGTGAGTGCGCCATTCACATGAACGTCGGGCGCCTCGAGCGGATGGAGCTGATCGAATTGGGCGATCAATTTATTGGCGCGTTTTTCAAACTCGGCGCGATCGCCATCGCTCCACCAGTTATTTAAATTGCCATCGCCATCGTATTTAGAGCCCTGGTCATCAAAACCATGGCCAATCTCGTGGCCAATGACGGCGCCAATGCCACCATAATTCGCAGCATCATCGGCTTCTAAATCAAAGAACGGTGGCTGCAAAATTGCGGCAGGGAAGACAACTTCATTTCCGGTGGGCAAGTAGTAGGCATTCACGGTTTGTGGTGTCATCAACCATTCGTCGCGATCGACTTCCTGGCCTACTTTGGCGAATTCGTAATCTTGGTTGAACTGAGCGATTCTGGCTAAGTTGCCGACCAAGTCATCGGCAGAGATTTCTAGCCCTGAGTAGTCACGCCACTTATCGGGGTAGCCAATTTTTGGACGGAATTTTGCAACCTTCTCCAATGCTCGCGCCTTGGTCGCTTCACTCATCCACGATAGAGAGGAGATGCTGATTCGATAAGCCTCGAGCAAGTTATTTACGAGTTCCACCATCCGGGTTTTGGCTTCCTCAGGGAAATGTTGTGCCACATAGATCTGACCGACGGCTTCACCTAGCGAACCTTCGACCAGGCTGACTGCGCGCTTCCAGCGGGCTCGCATCTCAGGTGTGCCGGAGAGGGTGGTGCCATAGAAATCAAAATTCGCTTGTGCCAATTCGGTGGAAAGGTATGAAGTAGAGCCAGAAATCAAGTGCCACGTTAGCCATGAACTCCACGAGGCGACATCGAATTCGTTCATCATCGCGCCGATGCCGGCAAAGAACGATGGTTGGCGAACGATGCAGGTGGCAAGGACATTGGCCGGGGTCTTGCTGGCGGCGAGCCAAGCATCCCAATCAAAGCCTTCAGAAAGCTTCTTTAATTCGCCCAGGCTCATCTTGTTGTAAGTCGCATTCACGTCCCGGTCGCGCACCTCATCCCAATGATGACTCGCAATTGTGGTCTCCAAAGCCATGACCCGAGCAGCATGACTTGCGCCATCGCTGACTCCAGCCAGTGTCAGAAGTTTCTCTATGTGAAGGAGTAGTGCCTGTCGAATGGGAGCGAATTCCTCTTCGCGATAGTAAGCCTCATCGGGAAGGCTCAATCCAGATTGGCCGATGTAGGCGATGTTGATGTTGGAATCCATTTTGTCGCTGGTGACATATTCATAAAAAAGTCCACCGTGACCCTTGGCTTCAAATTCGCCGAGTGCTTGATGGAACTCGGCTTTACTCGAAATGGCCAGTGCCTGATCTATCTCGCTCTGTATGGGGGAGACGCCAAGTGCGTTGATCTTCTCCTCCGCCATGAAAGAGGCGTAGAGATTTCCAATCTTCTCAGCAACAGTATTTCCCGGACCAGTGGGTTGGTTCTCAATAATGGTTCGGACGTTCTTCTCGGCCGCTTCGTAGAGTTGATAAAAGGCGCCATCCGAGGAGCGGTCGGCCGGAATCTCGGCGCTATCAATCCAGCCGCCATTGACGTGGCGATAGAGATCATCTTGCGGCCGGACCGATGCCTTGAAATGTTGGCGGTAGATACCGCTCTTGGGAGTTCCAGAATTCTCGACAGTGCTCATGGGTCTGAGCCTATAAGAAGGGCGAGATTGAAGATTGTTTCAACTTTCAACTACTTCTCAAAAAAGGTAAAGTTGGCATATGGCAAATAAGCAGAGCAGTCCCCGGTGGCTCAATCCTCGTGAAATGAAAGCGTGGCGTTCGTACATCATCGCCTCGCGTCGATTGCTCGACGCCTTGGACGCAGACCTGATCGACCACGATCTCTCGATGGCCGATTACGAAGTTTTGGCCCAGCTCAGTGACGCCCCCGATCGCAAAATGCGCATGAGCGAATTGGCTGATATCGCCATGATTTCCAAATCCCGGCTCTCTCATCGAATGAAAGTGATGGAGAAGGCGGGGTGGGTAAAGCGCGAGGAGTGCCTGGAAGATAAGCGGGGCTACTTTGCCGTGATGACCGAGAAGGGTTGGAAGGCGATTGTGAAGGCGGCCCCTGATCATGTGGAGAGCGTGCGCTCGCGCTTTCTTGATCACCTGACCGTGAAGGATCAAGAAGATCTCGCCAAAATCTTTGACCGAGTTCAAAGTCAATTGCGCGGTCAGTACCGCGAAGAGGCATAAAAAAACCCCGCCATTTTCATGGCGGGGTTTTTTCTAGAAGATTTACTTCTTCTTAGCTGCTGCCTTCTTACGCTTTGCAGGAGCCTTCTTTGCTGCTGGCTTACGCTTTGCAGCTGTCTTCTTTGCAGGAGCTGCCTTAGCAGCTGCCTTCTTACGACGCTTTGGAGCTGCCTTCTTAGCAGGAGCTGCCTTTGAAGCTGCCTTCTTGCGACGCTTTGGAGCTGCCTTCTTAGCAGGAGCTGCCTTTGAAGCTGCCTTCTTGCGACGCTTTGGAGCTGCCTTCTTAGCAGGAGCTGCCTTTGAAGCTGCCTTCTTACGGCGCTTTGGAGCTGCCTTCTTAGCAGGAGCTGCCTTAGCAGCTGCCTTCTTGCGGCGCTTTGGAGCGGCCTTCTTTGCTGGAGCTGCCTTCTTAGCAGCGACC
>CAIQXR010000118.1 GCA_903875815.1 uncultured Actinomycetes bacterium | reverse complement strand
GCTGCCAGAAGCGATGATTGGCTCGACAACGCCGCGCCACGCCTTCTTCATTGCAACAACGCGCGATTCATGAAGATGTAGCTCTTCACGGTAGCGAGCGATCAACAAGAGCGCGTAGTCGGTCGCTGCGCCTAAGACCAGTACCGACAAGATGCCCTGCGACTGGCCATCCAACGTAATGATGTTGTGCTTGGCCAGCTCATAAATCACGCCACCTGCCAACGAGAGCGCAATCAGCGCAGAGAAGAGCGGCAAGATCCACAAGATTGGTGATCGGTAAACAATGATCAAGATAACTGCGACGACCAAACCGGTGGTTGCCAGGAGCGAAGAATCAAGTCCGCTAAATGAATCAAAGAGATCCGCAAAGAGCGCGCCTAGTCCGGTGGTGTGCGTTGTAAATCCGTTAGCGGTTGCATATTGATTTGCATAGTAACGAATGGTGGTAATGACTGCTGGAAGAACTGGCTTCTTGTCAGGCAAGAGGTTGCCAGCAGAATCCGAGCTCAGCGGAATATTCGCAAGGATTGCATCGTTCTTTGCGGATGGGAAGGCGCCTACTTGTGCACCGGGAGCCAAATATTTCGAGAGTGGGATTGAGACCGACTTGCCGGAAGCATCCTTTACCAGCTGGCCGTTCTTATCGACCAAATCTTTCGTAGCAAGGCTTTGTGCAAAAACATTTGCACTAGCTACCTTGGCTGGCGTGGATTGTCCAATAAAGAGGACAAGCGTCGGGAACTGCTTGAACGCATCCTTCGCCGCAAAGGTGTTGATCGCGGTCGAAGCACGGCTGGATTCAGAACCATCTGGCAAGAACTTGGAGTTGTCGTTCTTCTGAACGGTAGAGAGGCTGCCGAATAGTGGCCCAACAACGCCACTGATCATGAGCCAAGCGAGGGTCACTACGGAAGCAATGACGATAAATTTACGGTGGCCCTTAGGGCGCTTGCCGGTTTCGATATTAGCTGATTGAGTCATGCGGCGAGTTTAACGGTGAGCGCAGATTCTTTCTCGGCAGCCACCTACATTTATATCAATTTGCGCTGATTTCATGCGAATGAAGTTTAAAATTCACGCATGAATGCCGCCCTACATATGGTCATAGTTATTGCCGCCCTCTTTTGTGCATTTGCGTGGGTCGCCTCGCTCTTTACCGGCGATACATCGTGGGTGGATCGTGGCTGGTCGATTGTTCCGGCGGCCTATGTCTGGGTCTTTGCTGCCCATGCGCATATGCACAATGGTCGCTTGAATCTGATGGCGATTGTCGTGACGTTGTGGGCGCTTCGGTTGACATTCAATTTTGCACGTAAAGGTGGTTACACCGGTCTCGAGGACTATCGCTGGCAGGTATTGCGTGATGGCATGACCAAGTGGCAGTTCCAGCTCTTCAACTTTTTCTTTATCGTGCTCTATCAAAATTTCATCTTAGTTCTGATTGCGCTTCCTGCGCTTACTGCCTATGAGCACCAAGGAAAGGAATTTGGAGCATGGGATATCGCGCTCGGCGTGCTCTTCATTCTCTTCTTGCTTGGCGAGACCATCGCGGATCAACAGCAATGGAATTTCCATAAGAAGAAGCACGCCGATATTGCGTCAGGCAAAAAGCCAGAATCAAACTTTCTGGCTACCGGACTTTTCGCGATATCGCGCCACCCCAACTATTTCTGTGAAGTTGCGCAGTGGTGGGTTCTTTTCCTGATGGGTGCATACGCCGCTGGCAGCGTGAGCCAATGGACCATCGCTGGCGCCGTGTTGCTCACCATTCTCTTTATCGGCTCGACCCGCTTTACCGAGCAGATAAGCCTCTCGAAATATCCAGAGTATGCGCAGTACCAACGCAGCACTGCGGCGGTTATCCCGTTCCTGAAGTTTCGGCGGTAATAATCGCGGCGGTAAGATATCGCCGTGGAACTTCAGAAGATCATCCTGTATTACGGCTTCACGCCGTTGCACGATCCTGAGGCCGTCAAACTCTGGCAGAAGCAGCTCTGCGAGACGTTGGGCATTAAGGGCCGCATTCTGATTTCG
>CAIQXR010000117.1 GCA_903875815.1 uncultured Actinomycetes bacterium | reverse complement strand
GCGCTTGGTCTGAGCAATTCTCAATTTGGAATTGCACTTATCGGCGGACCTGCCGGCGCTGCTATCGGCGCTCAAGTTGTGGGGCGGTTAATTCATGCTTATGGATCGCAATGGATCAGTCTCTTCTGTGGACTTGAGATGGCAATTGGAATTGGCTTACTTGCTAGCGCCCACTCACTTCTCGGTTTGATGATTGCACTATTCGCTCAAGGTGTTGGGTATGGCGGCTTGGATAATGCTCTCAATACCCAAGCAGTCGCCATTGAGACGCATCTTGATCGTAAATATATGTCGGGCTTTCATGGCGCATGGAGCGTGGGCGCACTAGTTGCTGTCGTCATTGGCGGCTCGCTCTCACGGGTTATTTCTCCGCACACAAATATTTTGGCTGTCGCAGTTATCGCCTTTCTGATCTACATCCCTTCGATTCAGTTCCTTCTACCCGGTGAACTCGATGGTCATGCCGGTGATGGCGAGAACACCAGTAATAAAGTTCCGCTCTTTGAACGCAAGACCATGATCTTGTGGGCGATCGGGATAGCGCTGATGGGATGCCTCATTCCGGAAGCTGCGGCAAGTGATTGGGGCGGAATCTTGCTCCACGAACATATGAAAATACCTACTGGCCTTGATTCCACTGCATTTGGCGCATTTGGAATTGCCATGATTGTGGGCAGATTCTCCGGCGACCATCTGATGATGAAGTTTGGCGCAGAGCGTGTGGTAAAGATTGGTGGCTATGTGGGAGGGCTCGTATTGGGAGGCGCTATCGCACTTGCTGTTCCGCTCTCTTCTTGGAACTCCACCGTTGCGCTCATTATTGTCGATGCCGGTTTTGTTATTGCTGGCTTGGGAATTGGCCCCATGGTCCCTGCCTTTATCTCCGCCACCGGAAAAATCCCCGGAATTGCACCTTCGGTAGCAATTGCACGAGTAGGAATTATTGGAATCTTCTCTTACTTTATTGGTCCAGTTGTTACTGGAAACCTAGCCGACCTGATCAATCTTCCTGTGGCTATGACATTCCCATGTGTGGTTTTGATCGCCGCCGGTTTTCTCTCACGTACAGTGCGCCCCAGCAAAGCCCACTTGTAGCGATATTAGTTTTTGTAGAAGTACCAGTTCTTCGTCAAAGTAAAGAGTGAGACGGCAAAGAGCAGGCACGCAAAAGCGATTCGTAATTTTGCGGCTGGCAATTTCGTTGAGTACTTACTGGCAAACCACGCAACAAGAATTGCAGTCGACGCCATGAGGAACGGGATGTGCCATTGAATGCCACGCCATTGCGATTGATGTCCAAGGAAAGCAATGGTGGAGTTGACGGAAATAATCAGTAGTGAAGTTCCGGCAGCTTTGCTCTGGGGCGTGTGATAAAAAAGCACCAAGATCGGAACCGCTAAGAAGCCACCACCAATGCCGAAGATTCCCGTAAATGCACCAATGATCAATGAGAGCAAAATCAGCACGGGAAGCGGCATCCGTTTCTCGCTCTGGTCCTTGAGTGGCTTTCGTAGCATGGAGACGCCAGCCAAGATCAAGACAAGTGCAAAGCCAGTCATGATGGTACGTGGTGAGAGATGCTTGGAATAGATCGAGCCCAGTACGTTGGTGGTGAGGCCGAGGCTTGAGATAGTGAGCGCTTCGCGGATGCGAACGTTCTTACTGCGAATTTTAGGAATGACGCCAGAGATTGCTGCTAAGAAGACAACGAGAAGTGCGGCTGTTGAGGCGTGGATAGGTGTGAAGTGAAAAATGTAAATCAGGATCGGAACTGAGAGCATCGCTCCACCTGCGCCAATAAATCCGAGGACGCTGCCAATGAATGCGCCGGCGAGTAAGGCGAGTGCGATCGTCATGGCGAGTATCGTGGCATGAAAAAAGCCCCCAGGCGCGAACCTGAGGGCTTTTGCGAGATTAACTCTTACTGAGTTTTAGTGGTGTATTGCTTCTTACTTGGTGAAGAGAGCAACGTGGTGGCCAATATGCCATCCGATAGTGATGTCGCCATGCTTAGCAACGAGACCAAAGAGGATGAGCGAGAAGCCAGCAAGCGAGATGTTCTTGAAGAATGCAGTTGAAGCATTCTGCTTTGCAGTGGCGTCGGTCTCTTTCCAGAAATCGTGGAAGATGATCGCTGAGATGATCAAGAATGCTGCGAGGAGGAGCGAGCCGAGATCAACGTAGACGCCAAGGAGTACGGAGAGGCCGCCGACGAGGATCATGAGGCCAGAAAGGATGACTGAGAGCTTTGCTGCTGGGACTTTCTTGTACTGGGCATAGCCAGCCATTGCACCAAGCTTGGTGAAGTGCGCGATTCCGCCATTGACGAATAGGAGCGCAACGAAGATGCGTCCGATAACAAGTGCTGTGGAGTTCATGTGGTTCCTTTCATTTTTTGTGAACGTCATCGAGGGTCGACGTCCTACTGGCTAAAACGGTAGGGGATGATTGTTGAATATTCAATCAAATAGCCGCTGCGGGAGCGTATGGGCGTGTCGAGCCAGGCCGCTCCGAGCGCAGGGGAGCGCTGTGCGTAGCGGGCTTGCCACTGTCAGTGGCGGGGGTTATCTTTCGAACATATGTTCGAATCATCTGCCTCCGACCCTGCAACGCTAGCCGCTGCGCCTGCCCCTTCGCCTTCCCCTTTCATCCAGCCCGTCATTACTCAAGAGGGCGAACCACTGGAGTTCCTCTATAACGGCCGACGCTTTCACGTCCATGCCATCGCCTCCCGCTGGCGCGAATCCGGCGGCTGGTGGAATCGGATCGATGATGGCGGCTCACTCACCCGCGCTGCAGGTACTAGCGATGAGTTTCGGATTCTCGATTACCTCGATGATGGCGCTCGTGCAATCTGGCGAGTGGAGGCAGCTCCGATTGGCGCGCTCGCCACCTTTGAAATTGAACTCGATGAAATTACTGGTCGCTGGCAAGTTCGCCCCACATCTCGTCCGGCATAGGTAGAACGATCTATTAGTCACCACCATGAACACATTTACTCATCTTCGCGTCGCTAGCGGCTACTCCTTTAAATACGGAACTGCCCATGTCGAAGATATTGTCGAACGTGCTGCCGAGTTTGGCGCAAGCGCACTCGCCCTTACCGATCGTGATGCGATGGCTGGTGCAATTCGCTTTGCTACTGCATGTGAAGCGCGATCGATCGCTCCAATCTTGGGGGTCAATCTCAGCTTCATTCAAAAGAAATATCGAGTGACACTTCTCGCGCAGAGTGGAAAATTGGGTTCGCTCTACCGCTTTCTTACTGCGCTTAATTTTGCCGAGAGCGATGGCGTCATTACTCACCAACTCCTCAAAGATTTTCAGATCTATGCTCGCGATATTCTCTTTCTGCATGGCCCCGAATCACAGGTAGGCGCAGCCATCGGCGCGCGCCGCTATAGCCAAGCGCTCTCGATTATTGATTCGCTTCGGGATTTCTCTGCCGACCAAGCGATTGAAGTCATCTCTCATCAGATTAAAGGCGATGGCCCATTTTCTACGCCCTTTGCTGGCCGCGCACTCGGCTTTGCTCGAGACCATAAAATCCCTGCAGTACTTAGTAATGCAGTACGAATGCTTAATCGTGAAGATGGTCCAATAGCCGATATTTTGGATGCCACTCGACAACTCTTGCCGCTTCATAGCAAACATGTAGAGCGTGAAAATAGCGAAGGTTTTTTAAAGAGCCCGGATGCTATGTATCGCATTGCGGACGAGATTGCGCGGGCAGCAGGGGAGCGAAGCGGAACGAACTTACTTGCCACCACGCAGGAGTGGGCAGATCGAGCAACGCTCTCACCGCGTAGCGATATTGGCCTCGGCGAAATTCATCTGCCGGAAAGTTCTGTGGTCGGCGCCAGTAACCGCGACGAACTGGTTGCGCAATTGCGGGCTCGAAGTGAAAGCGGGCTACGTGCAAAATATCGCGGCGAACTCTCTATCGCTGCTGCTACTCGACTGGAGGAAGAACTCTCCACCATTGCCACACTGGGATATGACTCCTACTTCCTCACCGTTGCTGATATCACTGATATGGCGCGCAATTTAGGAATCCGAGTTGCCGCTCGCGGTAGCGGCGCTGGTTCGCTGGTCTGCCACTTGCTTGGAATATCTGGCGTAGAACCACTGCGACATGGACTTCTCATGGAGCGATTCTGTTCCGTGCTGCGGGCCGAGCTGCCTGATATTGATATCGATGTGGAGTCAGCTCGCCGACTAGAAATCTACGATGCCGTCTTTGATCGTTACGGCGACCCCGATTGGAAGCGCCCTGATAATCAATCGCGGTGCGCCACTGTTGCTATGGTCGAAACCTATCGAGCGCGTCATGCAATTCGTGATGTAGGTGCAGCGATGGGGTTGCCTCCGATGGAGATCGACCGAATCGCCAAAGCGATGCCACATATTCGAGCGAGAAACATTGGCCGCGCGCTCGATAACCTGCCCGAACTCAAAGGCCTCTCACTGAACACACCGACTCTCACTACTTTGATTCATCTCGCTGGAAAGCTCGATGGCTTGCCTCGCCATTTAGCGATGCACCCGTGCGCTATCGCACTCTCCGATCTTGCTCTTCACGATCGCGCCCCCATCCAGAGGAGTGCGAGTGGTTATCCAATGCTGCAATTCGATAAAGATGATGTCGAGGAGATCGGACTTCTTAAGTTAGATGTTTTAGGAGTTCGGATGCAATCAGCGATCTCCTACGCACTCGAAGAGATTGAACGAGTAGAGGGTAGTGGCGTTGATATCGATGCTATTGATTTAGAAGATCCGGAGACCTTTGATCTGGTGAAATCGGCGCGCACGCTCGGAATTTTCCAAATTGAAAGTCCGGGCCAACGCGAACTTGTGGGCAAGATGGCACCAGCTAGTTTTAATGATCTGATCGTCGATATCTCACTCTTTCGACCCGGGCCAGTAAAGAGCGACATGATTACGCCCTTCCTTAATTTCCGCCAAGGGTTACAAGGGCGAGCAGTCATTCATCCCGACCTAGAGTCGATCATGAAAGAGACGGAAGGCGTGGTTGTCTTTCATGAACAGGTAATTCGTATCATCGCGCAACTATCGGGCGTCTCCTTTGCACAAGCCGATGCCTATCGCCGCCAACTCGGCACACCTGATGGCCAACAAGAATTTATCGATTGGTTCTATCCGAGCGCACTAGCGCGGGGATATAGCGCCGATGTCATTCAGGAGTGTTGGGATATTTTGCGCTCTTTCGCCTCCTTTGGTTTCTGCAAGGCGCATGCGGCAGCTTTTGCACTACCGACATATCAATCGGCCTGGCTCAAGCGCCATCACACTGCCGCTTTTCTTGCCGGCGTTCTTACTCACGACCCAGGCATGTATCCCAAGCGAGTGATTCTCGATGAAGCACGCCAGTGGGGAATTGAGATCGCTCCCATCGATATCAATATCTCCGATCAGAATTATCGGGTAGAGAAAATCGATGTGCGAAGCAACACTCGCCTTCCTTACACAGCACCGAACACTGCCAGTACTGGCGCACCGCTGACACTTCCCGATGCCCGCGGCTATGCCATTCGTGTCGGACTTTCAGATCTTCGCGGAATTAACGAGCGTGAGATCGAGAGCATCATCGCCGCTCGTCCATATATCGACCTCGCAGATTTCGTCTATCGCTCCGGTGCATCTCGCCCTACTACTGAAGGGCTCGTTGAATTGGGCGCTTTTGATCGATTGCATGGTGCCGAACTTAATCGTCGCGATCTCGCGCTACACCTCACTGATCTCTATCGACTCACAGGCAAGAGCCCAGCAATTTTACGGAGCCAGATGAGTTTGGAATTGATTCCTGAAACGCTAGAACCCAGCGGACTTCCGCGACATAGCGATGGTGAACGCGTGCAGAGTGAGATGAATCTGCTGGGCATGGATGTCACTCATCACGTGCTGCATTTCTATGGCGATTTTCTCAACGCCATTGGCGCAGTGCGATCGGCTGACCTTATCCATCACCGCGCTGGTGCATCGCTACTCGTTGCGGGCGTAAAGGTGGCGATGCAGACGCCGCCAGTTCGCTCCGGACGGCGCGTGATCTTTTTGACGCTTGATGATGGTCATGGCTGCAGCGATGCCACCTTCTTTGAAAACGTGCAAGAGAGCCATGCTCCGATTCTCTACAGCGCTTCTTTACTTTTAGTCCGCGGCGAATTGCGCCGCACTGGTCCGCGTGGTGTTTCACTACGCGCCACTGCCGCTTGGGATCTTGCCGCTTCTTACGAGAAATGGCGTAATCTTCCTGATCGTGAGTCAGCACATGGATGAGACGTACTCGACAATCCTCCATGTCGATATGGATGCCTTCTTTGCTTCAGTAGAAGAGCGCGATAACCCCGAGCTCAAAGGAAAACCGGTTGTCGTAGGAATGGGAATTCGCGGCGTTGTATCTGCCGCCAATTACGTCGCGCGTAAATATGGAATTCACTCGGCCATGCCGATTTCACAAGCACGTCGATTAGCGCCACATGCAATATTTCTGCCCGTTAACCATGCTCGCTATAGCGAAGTCTCCAGTCATATTATGGAGATTTTCCGCTCCTATTCGCCTTATGTGGAACCGCTCTCAGTGGATGAAGCGTTTATTGATGTCACTGGTGCACGTAAATTGCTCGGTACTGGCCGAGAAATAGCGCAAAAAATCCGAGCAGAAGTAGAGGCATCACAAGGAATTACTTGTTCGGTCGGAATTGCCTCAACAAAATTCATTGCCAAGTTGGCATCCAGTAGATGTAAGCCCAATGGCTTATTGGAGATCGCCCCCGATCGAGTATTAGAATTCCTTCACCCACTTGCCGCAAGTGAGATGTGGGGAGTTGGTCCAAAGACCAATGAGGAGTTAGCAAAGTTGGGGCTGCGCACTATTGGCGATATCGCACATACGCCACGGGCAACTCTCATACGTGCGCTGGGCGAGGCATCAGGAGCATCGCTCTATGAACTCGCTTGGGGACGCGACTACCGCGATGTTGTCCCAGAAGAACCAGATAAAAGTATTAGCGCTGCTGAGACATTCCCTTTTGATATCGAAGATCAGGAAGAGATTCTCCGAGAACTCTTACGTCTGACTGAACGCGCAACCGGCCGAATGCGAGAGAAGGGCCTGGCATCACAAACCATCTCCATCAAAGTGAGGTTCGCAGATTTTCGAACGATCACACGAAGTAAAACAGTTCCACTGCCGCTAGCAGGCGTGCATGAAACTTATGAAGTAGTGCGCACTCTCTTTAAAGCCCTGCATCTCGATCGAGCTCGAATTCGATTAGTAGGAGTCTCACTCGATTCGTTGGTTGACTCCGATGGCTTGCCTGAGCAATTGCAGTTAGGGGAGCGAGAGAAGGGGTGGCGCGAGGCGACTAAGGCGATAGATCAGGCATCAGCCAGATTCGGCCATGGCAGCGTCCGCCCAGCACGGCTCATTGAGGGCGGGGAAGAGAATGAGGGAGATTAGGCTCGCTTTTTCGATCGAGTCGGCCCACATCGGCAGATTGACCACTTTGGACTTTCGCGAACTCACTCTCTGCTCTATTCTGCAGACATGCCACTCTCCGACCACGAACGGCGCATGCTCGCCGAAATGGAAGCTGCAATGGCGCAGGAAGACCCCAAGCTCGTCTCAACTCTGACTGGCAAGGCCTCCCTCTCAGCCTTTAGCGCCTCCTATCGCCGCCTCTCTGTAGGGGCTGGGCTGATCTTTTTGGGGATGGCGACGATTATTGCTGGATTGATTGCCAAGGTGACCCTGATCGGTATCGCTGGCTTTGGAATCGCCCTGATTGGCGCGCTCGCCATCGTCAGCTACTTCACCGCTCGGGCAGGTGGAGCAAGTTCAGACCAGACTCCTCGCGGCAAGGGAAGTCAAGGAAGCAAAGGAAACAATGGAAAGGGTCCTAGCTGGAGCCAGCGGATGGAAGAACGCTGGGAGCGCCGAAACTTCGATAATTAGCCTTTTGTGAGCAGCCCTCAAGAGGGCCACTCATCAGTCAGACCTCCGGTTCGCCGG
>CAIQXR010000116.1 GCA_903875815.1 uncultured Actinomycetes bacterium | reverse complement strand
GAGCCACCTATATCGCCAATGGTGAGATTGGTATTAGGGGTAAGAGTCTTTAAGCCGGTAGCAGTTAATTGAATATTTCCAATACGCAATGAGTCGGTGCCATCGAGCAAGAGTGCGCCGCTCTTAACAGTAAGGCCCGCTTGAGCGCCAGTGGTCTGATCCTGAATATAAAGTGTTCCTGGTCCAAGCTCCAGCGACTTCCAACGCTTATCGGCAGTTCCCAAAGAGAAAACGTTATCTTGGGTCGGAATTACATCTTCACTAACCGTTGACCATTGCGCAGCAGCGCCAGTTGCTCCGGTAGGACCACAGGCGCCGGTCGCACCTTTTGCGCCAGCGCTTCCGACAGTTCCAGTTTCGCCGTTAGCGCCATTGGTGCCATTGGTGCCGTTGGTTCCAGCGGTGCCTACTTTGCAGACCGCATCGCTCACTGCATTTTTAGTAATAGAAGATGTCAGAAAGTGGGTCGTGCCACTCATTTCAGTGAGTGCAAGGGCCGATGTCGTCCCAGCGAGCGAGAGCGAGATTGCACTGATAACAATCGTTACTTTGCTGGATATCTGAGCCATCTTATTGACCTACCTTTGTGATCTGTCCTTGCAAAATTGCAAGGCTAAGTGCCTGCCCAACGATTGGGTCATAAATTTCGATTTGATAATTCTCGTTAGGCAATCCGAGATAGACATCGGTCTTCCGATTGGTTTGATAGAAAACGACGCTGCCATCAGAATTTCTAAAGCCGGTATTTCCTACGAGCGCCGCTGCCGCAACGGTATTGGCAAAGGCGTGCGGAGATTTATAGGTGGCGATCACGCGACTATTAGCTACGACATCTTTAGGTGAAGCTTTGGCGGCGACATAATTGAGCATCAATCGATCGGCCGAGAGTAGATTGAGAGAGTAGAGATAGCCCACGCGTGGGCCGGCCCAGAAAACCGTGAGGTTATTGGTTTTGATCAAATTCTCTAATTGGTTCTGATTGAGCGCAATCTCGCCATGTAGTGCTCGCTTGCTCCAGATTTTGCCGTTATGGATATGGACAACTAGGCCAGTAATCGAGAGGGTAAGGAGCGCTGCGGATAGGGCGATCGTTACTACGAGCCTGTAAGGTCGTCTCTGAGCGGGTGAACTGCCTTGATCCATGCACCCAAAGTACGGAAATAACTTAGCGATCGTTTCGCAGTTTTCTCACGATTTTCTCACCGTACGAATGGGGCCGATATGGATATCTCCGAACTCACCACGATTCCTAATAATGTCCTGCTGATCGAAGATAACAGCGACGATCGACTCACTATTCGCCTACATCTCGAACTGATGGGATTTGTCGTCTATGACACTCCATCCCCCATGGAAGCGCGTGAAATTTTCGAACAACATGATTACAGCTTGGTTATTCTTCATATCGGCCACGCGCCACTGCAGAGCCTTGAAATCTGCCGCTGGATTCGCGCCGCATCAACTGTGCCGATCCTGATGCTCACCAGTCGAAATGAAGTTGTTGATGAAGAGATGGCAATGGCCGCTGGCGCCGATGATTATGTCTCCAAGCCAATCGTCAGCAAAGTCTTAACTTCGCGCATCACCCAACAGCTCAAACGCGGTCAGACTCAACGCGCACCACGCGCCAATATTTTGACGTGGGGTCCGATGCAGATGGATCTCTCCCAACATTCATTCACGATTGGCGAGACGCATGTTCAGCTCACCAATACCGAATATCAATTCCTACAACTTCTTATGGAAAATCCGCAACGCGTCTTCTCGCGGAACCAAATCCTGGAAGCGATTGGCGTCATGAAGGGGATCGGCACCGACCATATTGTCGATAGTCATGCCTCGCGGATTCGCACCAAGATTCGCGCTCATGGTGGCCCGGAAGTCATCGCTGTTATTCGAAGCGTCGGATTCCGATTGGCGGATCCGCTTCCGCATGAGATCTAATTCCTGATTTACTTCGGAGATGAATGAACACACCATTTCTTTACCCGACGGTCGTCATCTTGAAGTATTGACCGCTGGCAATCCGGCCGGCCAGGCAGTCGTCTTCCACCATGGCACACCCGGGGCCTGTAAAAAGTGGGATGCGTGGTTAGCCGAAGTTGAAGCACAAGGTGGTTTTGCGATTGCTTATTCGCGCGCTGGCTATGGACGAAGTGCTCGTCGGGTTGGTCGAAGCGTTGTCGATAACACCACTGATATTGCCGCACTCGTTGAGCACTTCGGCGCATCTACTTTTGTTTCCATCGGATGGTCGGGTGGAGGACCACATTGCCTGGCAGATACAACTCTGCCCGGTTCGCGGGCGGCAATCAGCATCGCTGGAGTGGGCGAATTTGGTGCTTCGGATTTGAACTTCCTAGAAGGAATGGGCGAAGAGAATCACGTCGAATTTGGCGCAGCAGTACAAGGAGCTGCGGCTATCGAAAAATGGATGCAAGAAAATTCCCAACCCATAGCGACAGTAACTGGCGCAAGCCTGATCGAAGCCTTTGGTGGCTTGATTGGTGATGCAGATAAGGCAGCGTGGAGCGCAGGCATCGCAGATCACGATGCTGCTGATTTTCGCCATGCTTTGGTCGAGGGTTATTACGGCTGGATGGATGATGATCTCGCCTTTGTTCAACCGTGGGGCTTTGATATCACTGCAATCACTCAGCCAGTAGAGCTTTGGCAGGGCGATGATGACTTCATGGTGCCCCACGCTCATGGCAAGTGGCTAGCAAGCAAGATTCCTACAGCCGAATTGAAGTTCGTTCCCGGCGAGGGGCACATCTCTTTAGGTGAGAATAAGCGCTCGGAGATCGTTAAAAGTGCATTGGGCTATCTGGCTTAACTGGTTATGATCTTCCCTGTAACGAAAGGTAGGAAGAATGGTTAGCTTGAAGAGCAAGGCACGTCAGGCAGCGGATAAGACTGCCAGCGAGCAGGCATCACTGGTTCAGCAGAGCCCGCGTCAGATCGCATGGCGTCGCCTAAAGAAGAATAAAGTGGCGATGGCCGGTGGCTTTGTCGCACTCTTCTTTATTGTGCTTGCTTTCGGTGCACCCATCTTCACTGCGATCTTCCACGTTAATCCCAACGAAACTTATTCAGGAGTCCTCAGCGACCAGGGAGTTCCTAAGGGCAACTTCAATGGCATTAGCTGGCACCACCCATTCGGCTTTGAGCAAGGCACTGGTCGCGATCTCTTCGCCCTACTTACTTACGGCGCTCGCATCTCATTCACTGTCGCGATCATTACCTCGATCGTATATGTATTACTTGGCATGGTTCTCGGAATTGTTTCCGCGCTCTTTGGTGGCTGGGTCGATAACCTGATTGGCCGTATTGCCGACTTCTTGCTCGCATTCCCATTGATCTTCCTCTTTATTGCACTCTCCACACCGCTTACCTTGATCGTGACCAATTCAGGTCTGGCGCAAGGAAATGGTGCTCGCATCATCGTGCTGGTGACCTTCCTAGTAATTTTCAGCTGGCCAGGTCTCTATCGCGTGATGCGCTCGCAAGTTCTCACTATTCGCGAGAAGGAATTCGTCTTGGCGGCAAAAGCGCTTGGCGCATCCAATACCCGCATCATCTTCCGCGAAATCTTGCCGAACCTCTGGCCGATCGCGATCGTCTATCTCACCATCTCGCTCCCTGGCTATTTAGCGACTGAGGCGACCTTCTCCTTCTTGGGCGTCGGCGTTCAAGCTCCCGCTGCGACCTGGGGTCTGGTCCTCAATGATGCCTCGAACTACTGGCAGCGCGACTCGTGGTATCTCGTGATCCCGGCCGCGATGATCATCGCCGTGGTCTTGGCCCTCAATCTCTTCGGTGATGGCCTCCGCGATGCGCTTGATTCACGCTCAGACCGCTAAATCACCCTCAGAAGTAGCCGCTTCTGGCTACCCAAAAGTAGTAACCCCCCGTTAAACTCTCGTTCACCTAAACCCTAGGTCGAGAGTCCTGCCCTCCATGAAGTTTTCTTCATAGTGGTCGCTCGGCCGAGTCCGGGCTCATTCCGAGTTCGGCATGACAAGTAAAGGGGGACTAACGTCCTATGACATCCTTTAACGGATTCTTTTCTCGTCACAAGAAGAGTGTTTCATTCTTCGCTGTTGCAGCAATTGCATCTTCTGTAGTTGCAGCGACATCGATCAGCGCCCAGGCAGTTGTTGGTCGCACTGGCGGAACTCTCATCTACGTGACCCACGCAGATCAGCTCAACCACGTTGACCCAGCCCGTGTTTACACCGGCCAGGACATCGCATTCCTTAACTCATATGTATTCCGTTCACTGACAAGCTACACACCTGTAACTGGTGTTGCTGGAGCAACAATTGTTCCTGACCTAGCAACAACAACAGGTACAGCTACTGATGGTGGAAAGACTTGGTCTTTCACACTTAAGAGCGGCATCAAGTGGGAAGATGGTTCAGTCGTTACATGTGCTGATGAGAAGTACGGTGTTTCACGTGCTTTTGCTCAGGATGTCATCACTGATGGTCCTTCATATGCAATCCAGTACCTCGACATCCCAGTCGACAAGGATGGCAATTCACTTTACCTCGGACCTTACAAGAAGACCGGCCAGGCTTATTACGATAAGGCTGTTACCTGTTCTGGAAACACAATTACTTTCCACTTGAACAAGGCGATCGGTGACTTCAACTACTTCGGTTCATACCCAGCAATGTCTCCAGTCAAGGAATCTGTAGATCAGAATTCTGCAACTGGTGGCGCAAACTATGACAAGAAGCCTTGGGCACTTGGACCATACAAGATTGCTCAGTACACAATCGGAAACCAGCTTCAGCTTGTCCGTAACCCAATGTGGAACAAGGCAACTGACTCAATCCGCCCAGCATTCCCAGATTCAGTCGTTATGCGCTTCAGCGTTGCTGAAGATACTCGCGACCAGATCTTCTTGAATGACACAACAAAGAATGCAATCAACTACGACCAGGGCCTTAACCCTGCAAATAACGTTGCATTCTTCAATAACGCAAACACAGGTACACGTGGCCTCAACGCCAACAGCCCATATGTTCGTTATTACGCATTCAACATTGCCAAGGGTCACCTTGATTGCCTCGATGTTCGCAAGGCTATTTTCTACGCCTGGCCAACACAGAAGATCATCGACCTCGCAGGTGGAACACGCTTCTACGGAACTGTCGGCGATTCACCAGTCAGCCCATTGCTTGGACCTGACTACGGCCAGACAACCGGTAACATCCACGATTCCAACTTCAAGACAGCTGGAAATACCGCATATGCAGCAACTCTCCTTGCTAAGGCAAAGACCAGCTGCCCAGCAACATATGCACGTGTTACCGATCCAAAGCAGGGATTCTCAATCGATCTCCCTAACAACTCCACCAGCCAGAAAGTATCTGTCTTCTTCAAGAACGCGATGACAGCAGCAGGTCTTGCTGTTACATTCAACTTCATCAACTCAGGTACTTACTACTCAACAGTTCAGAACACATCAAAGCAGGGAGATCTCTCTCGCGCTGGATGGGCTGCTGACTGGGCTAACGCTTCAACAACAATCCCACCACTATTCATCAAGGATGGTGGCTTCGACCTCAACCAAAACTGGAACGATGCTGCTTACCCAGCATTCGCAGCTAAGGCTGTAGCAGCTACTGGCGAGACCAACCGCACAAAGCAAGCTGAGTTGTGGCGTGGACTTGCACAGGATGCAATGGACCAGTTCTGGATCACTCCTCCTATCTTCAACAAGGAGCAGTACCAGTGGGGTTCACAGGTCGGTGGAGCGCAGTTCTGGCTTCCACAGGGATCACTTATCTTCACAAACCTCTACGTCAAGCAGTAATACTCGCTTACTAGAGGCACTATGAAGTGACCTCGAAGGTGGCTCAAGCGTTCATCGCTTGGGCCACTTTCATTTCATCATTGATAGCAATTCGATATCAGATCGATATCTAATCGATATCGATCTCTCAGTTGATAACCGTGTTTGTAACTTGCGTATCGCGCCAACATTAGGTGGAATAGCCCCATGATTAAGTACATAGCTAAGAGATTCTTCTCGTCGCTAACTATCTTGACTGCGCTGAGCGCAGTGGTCTTCTCGATCTTCTATAGCATTCGTGGCACTGCTGCGGCGATCTCATGCGGCACACACTGCAGCCCACAGAAGATTGCTGCCAATATGCATCGGCTGGGACTCGATCAACCACTTATTACTGAATGGCTGCACTTCATCAAAGGCCTCTTCGTAGGTACAACAATTGGTGAAGGCACAGCATCTTTCCAATGCCCAGCACCCTCACTCGGCTATTCCTTTAATAACAATGATTGCGTCACCCACTTAATCGCATCACGTTTCCCAGTTACTTTCTCACTCGCACTGGGTGCATTTATTATGTGGATGATCCTTGGTGTCTCACTTGGAATTCTTGCTGCTCGTTTCCGCGGCGGTCCAATCGATCGCATCGCAAATATCTTTGTACTCGTCGGAACTTCTCTTCCCACCTTCGTACTTGGTCTACTTATTTATATCGGCGCGTTCCTTGCTCACTGGATCGATCCAATTTCGCAAGGTATGTGGATCTCGCCATTTAGCGATCCATGGGGCTTCTTTAAGAACTTCATCTTCGCGTGGCTTACCCTCGCGTTGGTATCAGCTGCGATCTACACCCGTCTTACTCGCGGCAGCGTTATCGAAACATCTGGTGAAGATTTCATTCGTACTGCGCGCGCAAAGGGTGTGCCAGAGCGAAAAGTTTTGATCAAGCACAATCTCCGGACTGCGCTCTCACCAATCATTTCGCAGGCAGGTCTGGACTTTGGTGCCCTCCTCGGTGGTGCAATCATTACCGAGCAGATCTTCCAATTACCGGGACTTGGCCAGCTTTCGATTAAGGCCGTTACTCAGACGCTTGATCTACCCGTCATCGTTGGTACAACTCTGCTAGCCGCAACATTTATTTTGGTCTTCAACTTCCTGGTTGATATCGCCTATTCCATTCTTGACCCACGAGTGAGAGTCGCATGAAACCATTTATCGAAGTTAAGCATCTCTCTGTCACATTCCCTACCGAGGCCGGCCTTGTCCGCGCTACCGATGACATCTCATTCACCGTGGCTCGCGGTGAGACGTTGGCTATTGTGGGTGAATCAGGTTCGGGTAAGTCTGTTTCCAGCATGGCAATCATGGGTCTTCATAATCCCAAGCGCACTCAGATCAGCGGTGAAGTAATCGTTCATCGCGAAGAGGGCGATATCGACATTATTTCTGCAAGCCAAGAAGATATTCGCAAGATTCGTGGCAAGTCGATCTCGATGATCTTCCAAGATCCGATGTCTTCACT
>CAIQXR010000115.1 GCA_903875815.1 uncultured Actinomycetes bacterium | reverse complement strand
CTCCGCAACGATCGCAACGATCAACAGCGTTGAGAGGTGTTGTTTCGAGGATCATCTGCTCGGTCATGTCACTCCCTGTAGCTCTATCAGCGCCAGATTTTGGCTACTGCATTCACTGAGGGGAACAGTCAACCATGTCTGCTTTATTCCCCGCTCACTGAAAGCCAGATTTTTACGCTCGGGAGTGTCTTTTTCTTGTGAGATATTCCTCAATGGGAAATTACTGAAGGCTCGATGGGCAATATGCCCGATTTTTATGCAGGGAGACGATAACCTCAGCCACCGTGGCTAAAGAAACTAAGACAGATGACAAGGCAGAGACCACTGCCAATGGATACTCCGCCAAGGACCTAGCCGTACTCGAAGGCCTCGATGCCGTTCGCAAGCGCCCCGGAATGTATATCGGTACTACCGATTCTCGCGGACTTATGCACTGCCTCTGGGAAATTATTGATAACTCCGTTGATGAGTCCCTCGCCGGCCACTGTAAGAAGATTGAGATCAACCTAGAAGCCGATGGCTCGGTTGAAGTTCATGATGATGGCCGCGGTATCCCAGTCGATAAAGAGCCGAAAACTGGCCTTACGGGCGTTGAAGTTGTTATGACCAAACTCCACGCAGGTGGAAAGTTTGGTGGCGGTTCATATGCTGCTTCAGGTGGCCTCCATGGCGTGGGCGCATCTGTTGTTAACGCGCTCTCTTCTCGACTCGATGTTGAAGTCGATCGCGATGGCAAGATTTATTGGATGAGCTTCCAACGCGGAACTCCTGGCATCTTTGATGGCGATGGCCCTAAGGCACCATTCGAAGAGAAGTCAGGTCTTCGTGTTATTGGCAAAGTAGCCGCCAAGGTCACAGGTACACGTATTAAGTACTGGGCTGATAAGCAGATCTTCCTGAAGGAAGCTGAACTCAGTATCGAAGATATTCACGCTCGCGCTCGCCAGACTTCGTACTTGGTTCCTGGCCTGACCTTGATCGTTAACGATAACCGGACCAAGACCAAGAGTTCTGAGACTTTCTTCCATAAAGGTGGCATCTCTGAGTTCTGTTCATTTTTGCGTCCCGATGAGCAGATCGGTGAAGTTATTCGCATCTCCGGCACTGGCACGTATACCGAGACTGTCCCAGTCTTGGATGACAAGGGCCACATGATGCCGACCGAAGTCGATCGCGAAATGGGCGTCGATATTGCGATGCAATGGGGCAATGGTTATGACACCACCTTGGCATCATTCGTAAATATTATTTCTACACCAAAAGGCGGCGCACACGTTCAAGGATTCGAACGCGCTATTACCAAGGCATTTAATGACGCCCTTCGCGCCACGAAAACTCTCAAGAACAACGAAGCAGATGTCATCAAAGACGACGTGCTCGAAGGCCTCACCGCTGTTGTAACAGTACGTATGTCTGAGCCACAGTTTGAAGGTCAGACCAAGGAAGTTCTCGGAACTGCTGCCGCAACCAAGATCGTTGCCACTGTCGTTGCCGAGGAGATGAAGAATTTCTTCGCTACCACCAAGCGCATTGAGAAGGCGACCGGCAAGGCTGCGCTCGAGAAAGTTGCCCAGGCCTCTCGTACCCGCATCTCTGCTCGCGCCCACAAAGATCTACAGCGTCGCAAGAACGCGCTCGAGTCTTCATCGCTTCCTACCAAGCTCTCAGATTGCCGCTCTGATGACACCGCTCGCACCGAGCTCTTCATCGTTGAGGGCGACTCAGCCCTGGGCACCACCAAGGCAGCTCGTAACTCTGAATTCCAGGCGATCTTGCCTATTCGTGGAAAGATCTTGAACGTCCAGAAAGCATCGCTTTCACAGATGCTGGAAAACAATGAATGTGCCTCCATCATCCAGGTGATCGGCGCCGGCTCAGGTCGCTCCTTCACGCTCGATGATGCCCGATACGGCCGAGTCATTCTTATGTCTGATGCTGACGTCGACGGCGCACATATTCGCTGCCTGCTTCTTACACTGCTCTATCGCTATATGCGCCCTCTGATCGAAGATGGTCGCGTCTTTGCTGCTATTCCTCCACTCCATCGCATTGATGTAGTCGGTGGAAAGCGCGGGGAAGTTCACTACACATATTCTGATGATGAAATGAAGAAGCTCACTGCTGAACTCACTAAATCAGGTAAGCGTTGGAAAGAACCGATCCAGCGTTACAAGGGTCTCGGTGAAATGGATGCCGATCAGCTTCGTGAGACCACCATGGATCCTGAGCAGCGCACCCTACGTCGTGTGACGATGAAGGATGCCGTCGCCGCAGAAGCGATCTTCGAACTGCTCATGGGCAACGAAGTCGCTCCGCGCAAGGAATTTATTTCATCCGCTGAAATCGATCGCGAGCGTATCGACGCCTAATAATTCAGCACACAAAAAAGCCCCGACCAGATGGCCGGGGCTTTTTTGTTGATTCTTAAGCCAAGCGAGTGCGACGAGGGGTGGCGAATGCCTTGCCCACTTCGTCAAGTTCCTTAGCGACCTGAGCCTTAATGTTCTCTTCGGATGAGAGTAACTTCTTGAGGGCAGCGATCGTCTTGGAGAGTTCTGACTGCTCCGTCTCGAGTTCGAGCTTGCTCATCTTGGTGAGACGGCGAAGCGGCATATCCAGGATGTAGGTGGCTTGCTCGTCATTGAGTTTGAAGGTCTTGATTAACGATTCCTTCGCGACTGAAGCATCTTCAGAGGCACGGATGATTTTGATGACTTTATCGATATCGATAATTGCCTTGAGTAAGCCATCGACGAGCGTTAAGCGAGCCTCTGCCTTGCCTTTGCGGTACTCAGAACGTCGACGGACAACTTCAATGCGGTGATCAATGAAGACTTGGAGAAGTTCCTTAAGGCCAAGTGTCAACGGCTTTCCGTTAACAAGTGCGACCGCATTGATGGAGAACTGATCTTCCATAGGAGTGAGCTTGTAGAGCTTCTCCAAGATGTCCTCAGGCTCGTGGCCATTCTTGATTTCGATAACGACTTTGGTGCCCTGCTGCCCATCGGAGAGATCGATGATGTCAGAGATGCCGAGAATCTTCTTTGCCTTAACGAGGTCGGCAATCTTCTCAACGATCTTTTCAGGGCCGATGTTGTAAGGGAACTCGGTGATAACGATTCCCATTTTGCGAGAAGTAACTTTCTCGATGACGGCTGTCGCGCGGACCTTAAAGGAACCACGGCCAGTCTCGTACGCCTCAGCGATCCCTTCGCGGGCGATGATCTCGCCGCCAGTAGGAAAATCTGGAGCGGGAACAAACTTCATCAGCGCTTTGAGAGTCGCCTTAGGGTTTTCAATCAAGTGCTTGGTGGCGGCGATAACTTCACCGAGATTATGTGGTGGCATGTTTGTTGCCATACCGACTGCAATACCCGTGGCTCCATTCACAAGCAGGTTAGGGAAAGCGGCAGGAAGTACTACTGGCTCAAGAATCTGACCATCGTAGTTAGGACCGAAGTCGACGGTGTTCTCATCGGATTCATTGACCATCGCCATTGCTGGTGTGGCGAGACGAGATTCGGTGTAACGCATCGCAGCAGGACCGGCATCGAGTGAGCCGAAGTTTCCGTGGCCATCGATGAGTGGCAGACGCATGGAGAAGTTCTGTGCCATACGGACCATCGCGTCATAGATCGCGCCGTCGCCGTGCGGGTGCAACTTACCCATGACTTCGCCCACAACGCGGGCGCACTTCACATGGCCTTTGTCCGGGCGTAGCCCCATATCTGACATCTGATGCAAGATGCGGCGCTGTACGGGCTTGAGACCATCACGCGCATCAGGAAGAGCGCGCGAATAGATAACCGAGTAGGCGTATTCGAGGAAGGAGTCAGACATCTCTTGCGAGACATCAATGTCGACGATGCGACCGGGGTTCTCGCCTGGCTTAGGGAGAACGGCTTTAGGAGTTTTTGCCATGGGGGTATCTTGCCAACCCCAAGGCTATTTACTCGGGAGCGACAAGCGGGCGGGCCCCGATAAGTGCGACACAGTGCGCCCCGAGTTCTGCCCCGCAAGTGAGCGCCCCGGCCAGATCTTCAGATTTTGATGGATTGGCCCAGAACTCAATGAAACCTGCAGCAAAAGCATCTCCGGCGCCAGTGGTGTTAATGACCGTGGCAGGTGCAGCTGGAACTTGAATCAATTGACCGCCTCGCTTTTGACCTAAAGCGCCATTGGATCCGCGTTTGATGACGACTGTTTCAACAAGTGTCAGGAGATCAGCGGCAGCATCAATGGGATTTGCTTTACCGGTCAGGAATTGTGCCTCTTCTTCATTGAGGATCACGGCATCCATCAACGCTAACCACTCACGCACTTGGCCCACTCCTACTTCGAGAAGGACGCCCACAGTGGAGGGATCAAAGATGATGGGCAGATTAACTTCCTTAGCTAAAGCAATAATTTCCAATACACCGGGGCGAGAGATCGGATTCAGTAGGGGATAGCCAGAGAGATAGATGGCATCAAAGCCTGCAAGTTCAGGAAGATCCGCGGGACTTAAGCCAGCATTTGCACCAGAGTCAGGGAACATGGTGCGCTCGCCGAGTGGATCTACTAAGACCATGACAACGCCAGTATTCGCGCCAGAAATTATTCGGTTGCCGTGTTCGACTCCAAAGCGATCAAGTTCATCGAGAAGTACGCGTCCTGCTGCATCGTCGCCCACGCGAGCGATCAAATACGTTGAGGTGCCATGGGTGGAAAGCCACGAAGCAACATTTGCGGCGGCACCGCCACCTTGAGTGCTGATCTGTGATCTCGTCTCCACGCCAATCTCAATATTGCGAGTCAAGATGGCAGTGACATCCAACATGATGTCACCGATGCACAGGATGCGAGGCATGGCGATTTATTGAAGGGCGATAGCGATTTGCGCCGCTAATTGGGAGTTTGACTTGATGATGTCGATATTGACTCGAAGCGATTCACCTTTACTTGCAGTGTGGAAATACTCAAGTAAGAAGGGCGTGACAGCTTTGCCAGTGATGTGGTTCTTTTCAGCAGCAGCAAGGCCGTCATTGAGAATTTGATTATGTAGCGCCAGGTCCATCTGATTCTCTACCGGGTTGGTAACAACAATCGCGCAGTGATCGGTCTTGAGTGCGGGACGGTTCTTCCAAATTGCTGCAATCTCGGCGACGGAATCGACGCGATGCTCGATTTCAAAGCCAGAGTCAGTGAGGTAGAAGCCAGGGAATTTATTGGTCTTGTAACCAAGGACGGGGACTGCAAAAGTCTCCAGTCGTTCCAAAGTTCCGGCAACATCCAAAATAGATTTAACGCCAGCGCAAACAATGGCGATCGGCAAGGTGGCCAGAGCCTGCAAGTCGGCGGATTCATCGTAGGTGTGGCCACGGTGCACTCCGCCAAGCCCGCCCGTAGCGAAGACGGAAATTCCTGCAAGATGAGCAATGTGGGCAGTTGCGGCAACAGTTGTCGCAGCCGATTGCTTGGTTGCTTCAATGATTGCCAAGTCGCGGGTAGAGGCTTTGACGATGTTGTCATCATTAGCGATGCGATCGAGTTGGTTGCTTTCCAGGCCCACATGAATGACGCCTTCGATCAGGGCAATTGTCGCGGGCGTTGCGCCAGTTTCGCGAACGATCGCTTCAACTTCGACGGCAACTTCAAAGTTTCGGGGGCGGGGCAAGCCATGACTGATGATGGTCGACTCGAGTGCGACGATCGGACGATTTTGGGCTTGGGCTTCGAGGACTTCTTCGGAGTATCGGATCACTGGGGGAGATTACCGCGAAGTACGGCAAGATAGTCATATGCACGGCCTCGCTCAGTTTTCGGAATCGATCTTTGCCAGTCTTGAACTAGACGGCGCAGTCGATCATTTGGGGCTGGGGGCATCTCCGGCCGGCCGCGAATGTTTTCTCTTGATTGACGGCATGGGCCTGGAGTTGCTTCGTAACTATTCTCGGGCCTATCCCGTCTTTGCCGACTTAATAGCGCAAGGCGAATTGGCATCGCACTTTCCGTCAACGACTGCAGTAAATATTTCGTCCGTGGGCACTGGCGTCATGCCAGGCATTCACGGAATGTTGGGATACACCGTTCGGGTTCCGCGAAGTGGAACTCCCGGTCGCATTCTCAATTCACTCAAGTGGGATGATCGGGTCGATCCCGTGATGTGGCAGCGAACACCAACACTCTTTGAGCGCGCAACAACTCAAGGAATTTCGGTCTCACATATCGCGGCAAAGCGGTATGAAGGAACTGGCTTTACTCAAGCAGCGCTGCGTGGTGCACAATATGTGGGCGCAAATATCATTCCCGACATAATTGCTGGCGCTAAGCGCGCACTGACTGCATCGCCGTCGTATGCATATCTATATCTCAACAATCTTGATCATGCTGGCCACGAGTCCGGAGTGGGATCACCGGAATGGTTGGCGGCTTTGGGGGTTGTCGCAGAATTAATCGAGGGATTGATTGCGCAGCTGCCCCAAGGGACGCGACTGTGGGTGAGCTCCGATCATGGAATGATCAACGTGGGAGAGAAAATTGTTGTGGGCGAAGGTAATCGATTGCTGGAGAAAGTTTCGTTGATGGCGGGCGAGCCACGCGCTCGACATATTTATGTTGATGAACAGGATCTTTCACATGTTCAAGATATTTGGCGCGAAACTTTGGGCACTCGCGCGACGATCTACACCCGCGAAGAAGCAATCGCTGCCGATCTCTTTGGCACTGTTGTCACCCACGACAGCGAGGATCGAATGGGGGATCTCATTGCCATTGCCCACGACGAAGTGATCTTGATCGATCCTGCTCGCGTGAAAGAAGAGAGTTCAATGGTGGGACATCATGGTGGAATCACT
>CAIQXR010000114.1 GCA_903875815.1 uncultured Actinomycetes bacterium | reverse complement strand
GAGGAACATCAAGGTGACGTCATCCAAAATAACCTTGTCACCATGCGCCTTACGCGCCTTCTTCATTGTGTAGATAAATTCAGCCATGCGTGAACTCTATCGTCAGCCCCGCGGAGGGCCAAAGGCGAGGGTAAAGGTAGAATTAGCCCTGCAGTTATTACTGCGCCCGTAGCTCAGTCGGATAGAGCAACCGCCTTCTAAGCGGTAGGTCGCTGGTTCGATTCCAGCCGGGCGCGCAGTTTCTTTCTCTGAGTTAATGATCTCTTGGCATAGTAAAAGGCCCCCACTCTTTCGAGTGAGGGCCTTTCGTGACTGATAGAGCTAAGTAATTACTTACCGAGCTTTGCGAGCTGTGCCTTGATCTTCACGCCGAGTGGGCTTGTTGGTGAGATCTGGATGAAGCCATCGTTAGGTGCAGCAGTTGTGCAACCGAAGGCTGCGTAATCAATTGCGCGCTTAACAGCAGCTGCCTTTGTTGCATCACCGTAGTTGGTGAGTGCAAGTGCGTAGGTAACAACTGTGAATGGGTAGACGCCTGAACCCTTGTTGAGGTAGTCAAGTGAAACTACACCGTTGTCACCGATTGGTGCTGAAGCAACGAAGCCTGCAGCAGCATCAGCTGTTGGCTGTACGAGATCGCCATTTGGGTTGATGATTGAAGCAAGAGCAAGTGTCTTGTTCAAAGCAGCGAAGTTAACTTCTGCGTAAGTGATTGAGTACTTGGTCTTTGCTGCGAGCTGAGCAACGCCTGCTGAACCGTTTGCACCCTGGAAGTGGATTGGATCGTTAGCAACCTTCACGAGGTCTGTGAAGACCTTTGAAGACTTGGTCCATGTTGTTGCATCAAACATGTTGAATGCAGCGGTGAGGTTACCTGTTGTGCCCGATGAATCAGCACGGTAGATAACGGTAATTGGCTGGTTTGGAAGTGTGATCTTCTGTGTTACCTGAGCTGTGCGAAGAACGATTGGAGCGCCCTTTGCATCCTTAACGACGTTACCGTTGGTATCCTTCTTGTAGTAAGCCTTGGTGACTGTACGGTTGTTATCAGCCTGGAGTAGTGGATCATTCCAACGTGTGATCTGACCTGCAAAGATCTTTGCAACGTTCTGGTATGAAATCGCGACTTGCTGTGTTGTGTTCAAGTTGTACATAACACCAATTGGCCATACCCATGCTGGTACGTGGATTTCAGATGCTGGGATTGGTGAACCTGACTGTGATGTGAGGTGAGCTGAATCTGAGAACGCGAAGTCATCCTTACCGGTTTCCATATCCTTCTGGCCTTGGCCTGAAGAAGATGAAGCGTAAGCGAATGAATCGCCAGTCTTTGCTGTGTAGTCAGTCTTGCAATCTGCAACAACAGTTGCAACTGAAGACGCGCCACCAACGACGAGGGATGCAGCCTGTGCTGCAGGAACGAATGCCAAAACAATGGCAGAAGCGCTTGCAACTGCAAGTGCTACTGGACGTGTGATCTTCATGTGGACCTTTCCATAGATGAACGGGTTACTTGCGAGAACCATAGGAAAGCGAAGAAACGTCAGGGTGTGTGTGCCTTAATGGTCGGCAAAGGTAAAGTGAACAACAGGTGTACGAGATTTGGGCGTGGAATGCAGAAAGGCCAGCTCCGAAGAGCCGGCCTTTGCCCAATAGTGGGGAGATCTGCAGTTTTCGGCTTAACCGAAACGTCCGGAGACGTAGTTCTCTGTGCGCTCATCCTTGGGACGGCTAAAGATCTCATTGGTAGGTCCCACTTCGATCATCTGGCCAGGGCCACCGTCAGAGAGGAAGAATGCGGTGTAATCAGAGACGCGCGCTGCTTGCTGCATATTGTGAGTAACGATCACAATGGTCATGGTGCGAGCGAGCTGTGAAATGGTGTCTTCAATGCGAAGAGTTGATCCTGGATCAAGAGCCGAGCATGGCTCATCCATGAGAAGGACCTTGGGATTTACAGCCAATGAGCGAGCGATACAGAGACGCTGCTGCTGGCCACCTGAAAGACCGCCAGCATGTGCACCGAGACGATCCTTTACTTCATTCCAAAGACCGGCGCGAGTGAGGCACTCTTCGAGTAATTCATCTTTGTTCGGATGCTTGATCTGAGCAAGTTTGAGGCCAGAGAGAACGTTCTCACCAATAGTCATTGATGGGAATGGATTTGGCTTCTGGAAGACCATGCCGATCTGCAACCGAATCTTGGTGACATCTGCAGATGGATCATAAATATCTTTGCCATCGAGAAGGACTTCACCGGCCATTGCAGCGGAAGGAATGAATTCGTGCATACGGTTGAGGGTGCGGATGAATGTTGATTTTCCGCAACCAGATGGTCCGATGAGTGCAGTAACTGTGCCAGCACCAAAATCGAGTGAGACATCAGCAAGTGCTAAGTGCTTGCCGAACCAGGCGTGAATGCCGCGTGCTTCTAGACCTGAACCTATTGGCATGGTGCCGGGTTCGCGGTGTTCGCGAGCTGCTGCCACATTTGACAGCGAAGACGCTCCATTGTGTGCCTGTTGAGAAGGGACTGTTACATGTGCCATGTCATCTCCATCGTTGTTGCTTTGGGAATTCTCGGACGCATCGTTGGTGTTATTTGAAGTCATTTCTTCACCTTCCAATTGCCGAATAGTCGAGCTGTTGTAAAGAGCGAAAGAACGAGAATGAGCAGTACCAAGATAGCGGTCCAGGCACGCTGAATACCACCCTCTGTGCCATCACGAAGTCCAGACCAGACGTAGTACGGCAGTGCATTCTGGCCGCCCTTGAAAGGATTGAGGTTGACGGTATCTGTGGTGCCGAGCGTAAAGAGCAACGGCGCTGTCTCGCCAGCGATACGAGCGACACCGAGAATGACGGCAGTGATCAGGCCGCTGCGGGCAGCAGGGACAACGATCGTTGCCACAGTGCGCCACTGGGTAGCACCGAGGGCAAGGCCGGCTTCGCGCAGATCGGCAGGGACAAGGAGAAGAACTTCTTGCGCAGTACGAGTGACGGTCGGGATCATCAAAATTGCAAGTGGTAGTGCTCCGATAAAGGTAGAGCCACGAAGATTCGTAGTCAGCAATATAGCTGCGTAAATAAAGATACCGGCCACAACAGATGGCACACCGGACATTGCTTGTACTAAGAATTGAATGAAGGCAGATGCCTTGCCCTTAATTTCAGTGAGATAGAGCGCTGTCAAAATCGACAGTGGCAATGAGATCACAGTTGCAATCAAAACAAGATAGAGCGTTCCAATGATTGCGTGAAGTAGGCCGCCATGTCCTAGTGGATCGCCGAGCGCAGTTTTACCCATATCTTGGGTAAAGGTATTTACGCCGAGTCCGGCAAGACCTTTGGAGACAGTGGTGAAAAGAATGCTTGCTACCGGTGCAAAAACGACCAATGCGCCAGTGAGCATGATTGAGGAAGCCAACGAATCTGCGGCAGCGACGCGGCCACGCTTTACGTAGGTATAGATCGCTTGGAAGCTCACACCAAAGATAAAGAAGAGTGCTGCATAAGCAAGCTTGCCCTTCATTGGTGTCACCGCAACAACAATGACATCAGCAACAATCGCAAGCATGAGAAGTACGACGCTCGGCATGGCTTGCTTGGGAGTTGTCTTCCATGGACGCTGTGGCGCTGGGCGCGCTGGCGTTGTGGGATTAATGACCGCTGAGCTCATGATTAACGTCCTGACTTCACGGCGCGACGAACGATGAAGTTGGCGCCAAAGTTAACGAGCAGAGTCATAATAAAGAGCACGAAACCAGCGGCTAAGAGCGCCTTAGATTCAGAGAGCGAAGCCTCGCCCCACTTCTGCACAATCATCGATGCGATGTTTCCACCAAAGCCGTACAAGATTCGGAAGTTGGGCTTGAAGACAATATTTAATACGGAGTAGACCGCAACCGTCTCGCCAAGTGCGCGACCGAGGCCGAGCATTGCGCCACCTACAACGCCATTTGCGCCAAAGGGAAGTACTACCGCTTTGATCATTCCCCACTTGGTTGCACCAAGTGCATAAGCAGCTTGGATACGATCAAGTGGCGTCTGAGCGAAAATTTCACGAGAGACTGAAGTAACAATCGGAATGATCATGATCGCAAGAACAATGCCAGCAATAAATGGCGAGCGCGCATAAGCAGGTTGTGGCACAGAGAAGAATGGAATCCAACCCAGATATTTATGAAGCAAGCCAGCCCAGTATTGCGCCATCGGCATCAACACTAAGAAGCCCCAGAGACCGTAGAGAATCGATGGGAATGAAGCCATCAAGTCCACGATTGAAGTAAGGAATTTCTTAAAACGATCGGGGGCGTAATAAGTAAGGAAGAGAGCGGCAATCACCATTGTGGGCAGTAACACACAAAATCAATACAACTTGGG
>CAIQXR010000113.1 GCA_903875815.1 uncultured Actinomycetes bacterium | reverse complement strand
TGTGACATACTTAAAGGGTAGGGCATCGCCTTAAAGCGGCGCAACCTAATTAATTACGCTTAAAAATGGGCTGGGTTGGCCGTAGTAGGAGATTTCAATCCGGGATTTAGCACGGGTCAGGCCCACATAGAACAAGCGCCGCTCCTCATCGATCGCCGTGCCCATCGGAAGCAGACCATCACTGACGCCAGCGAGATAGACGTTCTCCCACTCCAATCCCTTGGCAGCATGCAAAGTCGCCAGAATGACGCCCGGCAGCGTGGGCGGATTATTTTGCTCAGCCCGATCTTCGAGTTCGCGCAAGAAGGTGCGCATCGAAGGGGCGCCATCATCAAACATGCTTTGAGCTAATCGCAGGAGCGCGTGAATGTAATCGGCATCGCCAAAGGGGCGCAGAATTGATTTCACATCATCAAGCCAATTGCCATCTTCCGAAGGCAGGACCGAAGCTTGGCGAATCACTTTCATCACATCGCGCACATCGGTTCGATCAAAGAAGCGTTCGGTGCTCTTTACTTGGGTCTTAATGCCCAACTCCCCTAACGCCGATTCAAAGAGATCGAGCTGGGAATTAGTTCGAGTCAGAATTGCAATCTCTGGCATCGCCGGACTCTGATCGATCAAGCCACGGATCGATTGCGCAATTGCCTGCGCCTCTTGCTGGGCGTTCGTAAATCCGTTGACTACAGGCTTTGCTCCCGAAGTATTCATCGATGCCAATTCATGGCCTTCTTTGCCAAGCATGCCACCAGCGCGAAGGACTGCGTTAGCGCTACCGATGATTTCAGGCGTGGAGCGATAGCCACGCGTCAATCGAATTACTTGCGCTTCAGGGAAGCGACCGGTGAAACCTAAAAGGAAACTCGATGTTGCGCCAGCAAATGAGTAAATAGTCTGAGCAGCGTCGCCCACAACGCAGACATCGTCACGATTACCGAGCCAGAGATTGAGTAAGCGCTGTTGTAGCGGTGACACGTCTTGATACTCATCGACGGTGAAATATCGGTATTGGTCGTGGACTTTATCGCGCGCCATCTTGTCCTCTTCTAACATTCCTACAGTTAAGAGCAAGACATCTTCAAAATCGATCGCTCGCTCTTGTCGCTTCAGAGTTTCGTAGGCATCGTAGATCTTGGCAATGTCCCCAAATTTTTCACGATCGCCGCGGCCACTTCCCAATCGAAGTTCGCGGCCTAGTGCAGTTGCTTGCTCCACATAATCTTGCGGACCGACTTCGAGCGCCTTCGCCCATTCAATCTCACTCGCAATTTCACGGAGGTTGCTGGCAGATGGCGCCAAGGTGCTATCGGATCGCGAGAGCGACTCGGAGATGAAGCCCGATTTCATAGTTAAGAGCGACGGAAATTGACCGCCAAATGAGTAGGGCCAGAAATAGGTGAGTTGCTTAAGGGCTGCTGCGTGAAAAGTTCGAGCAGTGGCGTTAGGAACTCCCAGCGAACGAAGTCGGGCACGCATTTCACCTGCTGCGCGCGCAGTAAAGGTAAGTGCTAAAACTTTTCCGGGATCGGTCACGCCAGCTGCAATTGCATAGGCGATTCGATGAGTAATGACTCGAGTCTTACCAGTGCCAGCGCCAGCGATAACGCAGACTGGGCCCTGGATGGCAGTGACGACTTCGCGCTGTTCCGGATCTAAATTGGCAAGGATGGACTCCATGCTGCGCACCGGATCAGGAGTTAATGGGCTGGCCATACCACGCTTCAATCATCTTGCGAGAAACGCTCATCACCGGTGGAAGATTGAGCGATCCATCAGCAACTGCGGCGCTGAGTTCGTCGCGCGAGAACCAACGGATATCCACGATCTCTTCGCCATCGGGCTTAGCTAATTCTGGTGAATCAGTAACCGCTGAGAAGGCA
>CAIQXR010000112.1 GCA_903875815.1 uncultured Actinomycetes bacterium | reverse complement strand
TCTTTGGCAGGGCATTCGAGGCGGTGGATCGACATATAACGGTAAAGCAATTGCCTGCAACGATCCGATCACTCTCGATCGGGCGCTCATAGCTACGGGCCTGAGCTATGACATTGCTAAGCGAACCGAACAAGCGGCTTTGCTCTCTCGACTGATCCCACGAATTCGCGATATTCGCCGTAATGGCGCCGCTGCCGTCGATCTCTGCATGGTGGCGATGGGCGCATTGGATGCCTATTACGAGCTCGGAACTAAGGAATGGGACCACGCTGCCGGCGGGCTGATCGCCCAAGAAGCAGGCGCGTTGGTGACTGGCCGCCATGGCGGGGAGCCGAATGAGGCGATGGTTATTGCCGCTGGCCCGACCCTCCACGCCCAATTAGTGGGGGAAATCGACTAGTTTTCACAGGTTTCCACAGGTCGCCAGTGCTCGCAAGCGCGGAAATCGGCGATTTTGGCCTCCTGCCCAGTTATGGCAGGATAGGGGTTTGCCGAGAAGATCCTCGCAAGATTTTTATGATCGTTTACTGAAAAGGACCTGCCATGAACGTGTTAGATGCAGTGGATGCTGCTTCACTCCGTACCGACGTTATTAACTTCCGTTCCGGAGATGAAATCAAGATTCACGTTCGTGTTATCGAAGGTAACAAGAGCCGTATCCAGGTCTTCCAGGGAATCGTCATCCGCCGTCAAGGCTCTGGCATCCGTGAGACTTTCACCGTGCGCAAGCTATCTAACGGTGTCGGTGTAGAACGTACCTTCCCAGTTCACACCCCAGTTATTGAAAAGTTTGAAATGGTTCGTCGCGGCGATGTCCGTCGCGCCAAGCTCTACTACCTCCGCGATCTCCGCGGTAAGGCTGCCAAGATCAAGGAGCGCCGTGGCGCTAACAACGAATTCATCGTTGAAGATCTTCCCGTTGCAAAGCCTGCTGCTGCACCTGTTGTTGATCAGGTTGTCGAAGCAGTCGTTGAAGCGCCAGTAGCAGAAGCAGTAGTCGATACCGCTGTAGAAGCACCTGTTGTAGAAGCTGTTGTCGAAGAGACCGCAGTCGAAACAACTCCTGAAGCGTAATTAACTTAAGCTCAGTAGGCGCCTTCATGCGTATGCCGAAGAAGGGTTCTCTTCTTCGCGAAGTTCCCGTCATCGTCATTTCGGCGTTGATCGTCTCTGTCTTGGTTAAGACTTTCCTCGTTCACTTCTTCTTCATTCCATCCGGTTCGATGGAGAACACTCTGCAAATTGGCGATCGCATCGCTGTGAACAAACTTGCCACTTACTTCAGCGATATCAAGCGCGGGGAAGTTGTTGTCTTTCGCGATCCTGCAAATTGGCTTGGCGCAGCGCCAGTCGACACGGCCAAAGGTCCAGTCGAAACGGTCAAGAGTGCGTTGGTAACTGTCGGAATCCTTCCTGATCCAGCAAAGCAATATCTCATCAAGCGCGTCATTGGTGTTGGTGGAGATACTGTCACTTGCTGCGATAAAGCTGGCCATCTTCAAATTAATGGCACATCAGTTAATGAGAATTACATTTACGCAGGTAACAAACCGTCAGATACTACTTTCCGAGTAGAAGTTCCACAAGGCTATATCTGGGTGATGGGCGATCACCGAGGTGCTAGCGCCGATTCGAGATTCCATACCGATGATCCGCATAAGGGGATGGTTCCCCTCAGTGATGTTGTGGGACGCGCCTTTGAAGTCGTCTGGCCCCTTAATCACATTAAATTCTTAAGCGTGGGACACGATCTCTCGAAGGTAGCTGTCTCGAGCGTTAAGTAAGTAGCCGCATTATGGCTCTGATTGAAGAAACACTTCTCGCTTCCGGAATAACTCTGATCGCAGGCGTCGATGAAGCTGGTCGCGGTCCTTGCGCTGGGCCCCTTGTAATTGCCGCAACAATTCTTAAAGATCCCTTTGCGCCCGAGTTAGCACGAGTAAAAGATTCCAAAGCGCTCACGGAAAAAGTACGGGAAGAACTCTTTGATGTGATTATTGAGCAATCACTGGCCTATTCCATCATCTCCATAACAGCCAAAGAGATTGATGAACGCGGTCTTCACAAATCCAATCTCGAAGGAATGCGCCGTGCAATCCTCGCATTAGAGACTGAACCAGAATATGCGCTGACCGATGGCTATCCCATCGAAGGATTGGCCATGCCCACTTTGGCAGTGTGGAAAGGCGATCAAGTAGCAATCTCTATTAGCGCCGCATCCATCTTGGCAAAAGTCACCCGTGATCGCGAGATGATTGAATGGCATAAGAAATATCCCGCCTATGGTTTTGCCGGGCATAAGGGTTACATCACCGCAAAACACACCAAAGCGTTAGAAGAGCACGGCATCTGCGAAATCCATCGCCGCTCGTTTGCCAATATCCAGGGGCTATTCCCGAAGTAATACACAAGCGCCACTACCCCACAGAAGCCAGAACGCAAGACCCACTGAATACCTTGCTCGAAATAGCCTTCCCTTCTTATGGGATACAAACAACGTATTGGTCAGATAGGTGAAGAGCTAGTTGCCGATTATGTGCGCGAGATGGGCATGGAGATTCTCGATAGAAATTG
>CAIQXR010000111.1 GCA_903875815.1 uncultured Actinomycetes bacterium | reverse complement strand
CACATAGGCACGAATATCGAGCGTGCCAGTCTTGAGATCGGCAGCAAGGCCCGGAGTTGTGTAGAGACGGGAAATATGAATTTCTGGTGTAGCAAACAATTTAATGGAACGAGTAATTCCACCATGCCACCATTGATCTTGATCTTCGATGTAGGTGGCATCAGACCATTTAACGACTTTAATCTCAGCGGTATTGCGGCCGGATTTTAAGAAGGAGGTGATATCAAAATCGGCAGCGAGGCGGGAATCTTTTGCCATGCCGACTTCGCGGCCATTGATGGTCAGAATGGCGACTGATTCAAAGCCACCAATCTGGAGAACGATGCGCTTGCCCGTCCACTTGGAAGGCACGGTGAATTCGCGGCGATAAATTCCAGTGGGATTGAGCTCTGGAACGAAAGGTGGCAACTCTCCAAAGGGCATCTGCACATTGGTGTAAATCGGCTTATCCCAAAAGACTTTCGATTCCGGCTGCATGGTCCAGAGACCGGGCACGGGAATCTCAGACCAACTGCGGCCTACCTTGTCGTTGGGGGAGCGAAGGAGTTGAAAATCCCAAACGCCATCGAGCGAGATGCTCTCTTCATGGGTGAGATTGAGCATCGGTTCACGATTGATCGAAGTGGTCTCGGGACTGTTCCAATATGTGGGAGCTGATGTCATGGCGCAACCCTATCGATTGGCAGGGGGTAGTTGGCCACAAAATCCCCGCAGAAATATAGAGTTAACCCCATGATTCACCTCCAATCTGCGACCGCATCCCTCATCTTTGATACGAAAGATCAGCAACTTTCCATTGTGTATTGGGGAGCAGGTCTAGGAGATCTGACACTTACCGAAGACCTCTCTTTAGCCGCCACGACATCGGTGGCCAATGGCAACTTCGATACGCCACTAGTAGCCGGTGTGCTTCGCGAACATTCACGTGGTTTCTTGGGTCACCCCACAATTTCAGGCCACCGCAATGGCCGTGCTTGGTCAACTAAGTTCGATCTTGTCGATCATCAAGTCACTGGCAATACCTTGATTGCCCAACTCGAAGATAAGCACGCGCAATTGAAATTACAACTGAATTATCAGCTCAATGAATATGGAATTCTGCGAGTGGCCGCATCAATCACCAATGATGGCAGCGATGAATATTCACTGAATGAATTTAATTATTGGTTGCCGCTTCCTGATCGCGCTACCCAAGTCATGGACTTCACGGGCCGCTGGGCTCATGAGCGCCAGCCACAACGCCGCGATATCCCTTATGGCGTCTCCGTGCGCGAAGGTCGCGAAGGTCGATCTGGTTTTGATTTCACGATTGTCGAACTTGCGATGGGCAAGAACACTAATTTCCAGAGTGGAGAAGTCTGGGGTCTCTCTATGGCCTGGTCTGGCAACTCACTTCATTTTGTGGAGAAATCTCCCAATGGTGATATTTCGATTGGCGCGGGTGAATTAATTTTGCCGGGCGAAGTTGTTTTGTCCGCGGGGGAGATACACGAAGTTCCACCGGCCGTCGCGAACTACAGCGACCAGGGCCTTGATGGGCTTTCCCACAACTATTACTCATGGATTCGTTCGCGCGCGATTCACCCTACAAATATTCGCCCTCGCCCCGTCACGCTCAATATGTGGGAAGCGGTCTACTTTGATCACAACGAAGCGGCGATCCGCGAGATGGTGGATGTCGCAGCTGAGATCGGTATCGAACGTGTTGTACTCGACGATGGTTGGTTCCACGCTCGTCGTGATGACCATCGTGGTCTGGGGGACTGGGTCATCGATCCGGCAGTGTGGCCAAATGGTCTTTCTCCGCTGATTGAATACATCAATAGCAAGGGCATTGAATTCGGTCTCTGGTTTGAAGGCGAGATGGTCAATCCAGATTCGGATCTCTATCGGGCACACCCTGAATGGATTTTGCATGAAGGTGATCGCATTCCACCGTTCTGGCGCCATCAGCAAGTCTTGGATCTCACCCATCCAGGCGCATTTGAGCACGTTCTTGGACAAGTGGATGCCGTTCTATCGAATAACAACATTGCCTACATCAAGTGGGATCACAATCGCCCACTCGTCGACGCTGGTCACTTAGGACAAGCCGCCGTTCACAATCAAACACTCGCGCTCTATCGGCTCTTTGATGAACTCAAGCGCCGCCATCCCAAGTTAGAGATTGAAAGCTGTTCATCTGGCGGTGCGCGTATCGATCTCGGAATGATTGAACACGCGGATCGATTCTGGACGAGTGATAACAATGATGCACTCGAACGTCAGACCATTCAGCGCTGGACCGGAATCGCTATTCCACCTGAGATGCTCGGCACTCACATTGGACCTACACATGGTCACCAAACTGGTCGTACTACTGAACTCTCATTCCGCGCCCTCAATGCCTTCTTTGGTCATGCCGGAATCGAATGGAATATCACTGAAGCAAATCCGGAGCAGCGCAAGAATCTTGCGGCTTGGATTGCGCTCTACAAAGCAAAGCGTGGACTACTTCACTCTGGCAAAGCAGTCCGGGTAGAACATCCTGATCCCAACGCATTTCTCTATGGCGTGATTGCACACGATAAGAGCGAAGCGCTCTTTGCTTACGCCCAGCACACCATGAATGCATCGGCATTCCCGGCGGCAGCAATCTTCCCTGGGTTAGATCCCGATGCTCTGTATCGCGTTAAGGCACATACCGAAATTGGTAAGCCTCATTACTTCCATGTTGCCAATACTCCGTGGGTAGAAAAGGCCGATGGCATTGTGTTAAGTGGAAAAGCTTTGGGCACATTGGGTGTTAAGCCACCAATGCTGGCACCGCTCAATGGAATCCTGATTTCGCTGACGCGAATTTAATAACGAACCTGCCCAGCGCAGGAATCAACTGGCGCTGGCTTCTTGGTTGGCTTTGCTGTGGGCTTGGGCGTTGGAAGCACTGGGCCTTGTGCGATAGTGAATTGCACGGGCGCACTGCTGGGCGCATGAGTTCCAGATTCATCGACAAAGTTAATGAGGCCTAAATAATTTGCGGCTTGAAGGCCAGTGATTTTTAGCGTCCAACGTCCGGTGGCTGAACGCACCGGATCTTGCTTACCGTTTGTTAGCAAGGTGTCGAGCGAAGTGAAGTTAACTGTGCCAGTAACCACTGGAGTTCCATCCGGGCGAGTGACATCTACAACGATCGTGGTGGTGCCATTGGTGTCGCTCGGCGTCGTACTTACAATATTTATCGTGCTGGGTTCATTGACAGGCAAGGCTTCAAATGTTTCGGGCTGCCAGACACCTTTGGCGAGGCTGAGGAAACCAGTGGCATCGCCATTAAAAACATTGAGATCCACACGCGCAGTCGGGACGCCGTATTTAGCGCCGATTCCACACGAGGTGTACTGCCAAATTTGATAGTTAGTGGTGCAATTCGATTTAGTCCACGAATGTGCGAAGCAGCCGACAGATCGAACGCCTGGCTGGTTAGTAGGTACGGCCGGGCTCTTTCCGTAGGCAGCGATCCAGAGCGGATATTGGGCGAGTGCGGTTGCTCGCACCATCGCTGTTTGCAGGAATTGCGGGTAGGAATAAACAAATGGCTTGCGATCAGTTTTAGCAGCGACGGTATCCAGCCACGTCTGCGCCCAGAGCGTGACGTATTTCTTATTCATATATTTTTGGCAATTGCCGGCGCTTACCCGGACGCAGTTGTTCTCTAAGTCGAGTGCGATGGGAAGATCGAGTTCGTTATAGCCGCCGAGCGAGCCGAGTCGCCAGATTGCTTTCTGCGCTTGTGCCTTGGCATCGATCACTATCTTTGCAGGGTCGGTGGTGTCGGGCAGATAGGCGTAATAGTAGAAACCGGTATACATTCCGAGTGATTGGGCAAACGCGCGATCTTGCTTCACATATTTAAATGCAACGCTATCGGCAGGATCTTGCGAGTCTGCGCCCTTAATGATGACGAAGCGAATGCCTGCTGATTGCATCTTGGCGAAATCAATCGGCTTATTAAATGGATGCTGCCATTTGCTGATGTCGATGCCAGCGATCTTGTTGCCGGGGCCCATTGCATCCAGATGTGGGGGAGTATCCGCCACTGCAGTATTAACGAGAAGAGCGGAGATCAGCAGAAAGAAAAGAGAAAAGCGCTTCATGCCTCGATGATCTCGAGCTGAAGGCCGGTCACTTCTGCGATGCATGATTTCAATTCTTCCGTATGCGATGGGTTTCGCTGCGCTGCAAAGTCGTGTTGGCCGCCGAGTTTCTGGCTGTCAGCAAAGTTAAGGGTGAGTGAACGTCCATCGAAGGCTGCCAGGCGGGCATCGAAGAAAGCCAGCCAAGCAATGCGATTTCGCTCGAGCAGGAGATCCAGGACACCATTCCAGGCCGCTTTCAGGCCAATCAGGTCCGTTATCTCGCTCATGGGCCAACTATAAGATGACCGACCTTCTTATCTGTAATAGATTTGGGCCAGTCCTGCGAGAGGGTTTCTCGCATCTGCCCATAAGGAGATTTCCATGAGCGATCAAGCACAGTGCCCATACACCGGAGCGAAAGCATCCCCCGAAGGAACTTTCAATCGCGACTGGTGGCCAAACCAACTCGACTTGAAGCCACTTCGCGCCAATAGCGATCTCTCTGATCCGATGGATTCAGATTTTGATTACGCCAAAGAGTTCGCCAAGCTCGATCTCAAAGCTGTGAAGAAAGATATTGAGAAGTTGATGACTGACTCGCAAGAGTGGTGGCCAGCAGATTACGGTCACTATGGTCCCTTCTTTATTCGTATGGCCTGGCACAGCGCCGGTACTTATCGCACCTACGATGGTCGCGGCGGCGCGGGCGATGGCTTGCAGCGTTTCGCACCACTTAACTCATGGCCAGATAACGTCAACCTTGATAAAGCACGTCGCCTCTTATGGCCGCTGAAGCAGAAGTATGGCCGCGCACTTTCGTGGGCTGACCTCATGGTCTTGGCTGGAAACGTTGCTATTGAATCAATGGGTCTTAAGACCTTTGGTTTTGGTGGCGGTCGCGCCGATGTTTGGGAGCCTGACAATACTTATTGGGGCAAGGAAGCAGAGTGGCTTGCTGATGAGCGTTACTCCGGTGATCGCAATCTCGAAAATCCATTAGCTGCAGTACAAATGGGTTTGATTTACGTGAACCCTGAAGGTCCTAACGGAAATCCTGACATCATGGGTTCTGCTCGCGATATCCGCGAAACTTTTGCGCGCATGGCGATGAACGATGAAGAGACGGTTGCACTTATTGCTGGTGGTCACACTTTCGGTAAGGCACACGGCGCAGCCGATCCATCACAGCATGTCGGCGCAGAACCAGAAGGCGCACCACTCGAGCAGATGGGTCTTGGTTGGAAGAACTCCTTCGGCAAGGGCAATGGCGCAGAGACAATCTCATCGGGCCTCGAAGGTGCGTGGACTCCAACACCAACTAAATGGGATAACACATACTTCAAGACGCTCTTTGCTTACGAGTGGGAGCAAACCAAGTCTCCAGCTGGTGCAACTCAGTGGGTACCAAAGGATGGCGCTGCAACAAACGCAGTCCCAGATGCACACATCCCTGGCAAGACTCACGCGCCGGTGATGTTCACTACCGATTTGGCACTTCGCACCGATCCTTCCTATGAGAAAATCTCTCGTCGCTTCTTAGAAAATCCAGATGAGTTCGCCGATGCATTCGCTCGCGCGTGGTTCAAATTAACCCACCGCGATATGGGTCCTATCTCTCGCTATGTCGGTAAGGAAGTTCCGAAGAAGCCACTTATTTGGCAAGATCCAGTACCAGCCCACAAGGGTGGCAAGCTGACTGCAAAGCGCATCGATGATCTCAAGAAGCAGATCCTTGCTTCCGGTCTTTCGATCTCACAACTCGTCACAACTGCTTGGGCATCTGCCTCTACCTATCGCGACACCGATAAGCGCGGCGGAGCAAACGGTGCACGTATTGCACTTGAGCCACAGCGTTCATGGGAAGCGAATGATCCTGCCGCCCTCGATGTTGTTCTCAAAACTCTTGAAGCAATCAAGAAAGACTTCAATAAGAAGTCCAAGACTAAAGTCTCACTCGCTGATCTCATCGTTCTTGGCGGAGCCGCTGCTATCGAATTGGCAGCAAAGCGTGCCGGCAAGAAAGTAGAAGTTCCATTCGCTCAAGGTCGCACAGATGCCACCCAAGAGCAGACTGATGTCGAGTCCTTCAAGGTGCTCGAGCCAGGTGCCGATGGTTTCCGCAATTACGCCAAGTCTGGAGTTCCACATCCAGCGGAGTTCTTGCTCGTCGATAAGGCAGCGCTCATGGGCCTCACTTCTCCTGAAATGACTGTTCTCATCGGCGGACTTCGTGCACTTGGTGCAAATTACGATGGCTCTGATCTCGGAGTTCTCACCAAGAAGCCAGAGACTCTCACCAATGACTTCTTCGTCAACATCCTCGATATCGGCACATCTTGGGTTGCAACATCACCAGATGCCGCCACCTTCGAAGGTCGCGACGTAAAGACTGGCGTCATCAAGTGGAAGGCCACTCGCGCCGACCTCGCTTTCGGCTCCAACTCTGAACTGCGCGCCCTCTCCGAGGTCTACGCCAGTTCCGATGCCAAGAACAAGTTCACCAAGGACTTCATAAAGGCCTGGAATAAGGTTATGAATGCAGATCGCTTCGATCTGAAGTAATTTCCAAAAGATTAAGCCCCGTACTCCGATGAGAGTGCGGGGCTTTTTCTTTCATTCCTGCTTACAAGCGTGGGGCGGGTCGGGCTCGAACCGACGACGACCGGATTATGAGTCCGGGGCTCTAACCAACTGAGCTACCGCCCCTAAGTGGGGGAATGCTCACGGGTGAGCAACAATGGCTGAGATTACCATTCAGAGATAGCGACGATCCCAGCGCAAATCACGACCAGAATCGCCGATACCGCCATCGCCATCCCGTAGTTAGCTGTGCCGGGACGCGAGATGAAGGCGAAGAGCAATTGCGTGAGAGTCGACTGCTCGCCGTAGGCCAAGAAATTTGAGGATCCGAAATCACCAATGGAGGAGAGTGCGGCATAGCCAGCGGCGATGGCAATGACTCTTCTCGCTAATGGATATTGGATAAGCCACCAGAATTGAGAGTCGGTGGCTCGATCGAGTTCAGCGCTCTCTCGATAGGCAGTTGGCTGGGAAATCAACAGCGGATGAATGGTTCGAGCGACGAGGGGAATGATGAAGAGCGATTGGGCGATGGGTAAGACCAACCAATTGGATTGAAGCGGAAAAAAGCCACGGGTGAAAGTGAGAAGGAAGCCGAGACCAATTATCTCGGAGGAGATACCAATCGGAAGTTGGATGAAAGTCCCAAGTTTTCCCGAGCGAGCCAGCAAATAAGCAATGAGCGTTCCGAGGCAGATCGCTAGAACAGTGACGACAGCCGCATTTCTCAGCGTATTGCCCACGACTCGAGCCAGAGAGATGGAGAGCAAGTCAGTGGCCTTGGGGGAGAGGAGATCGGTGAAGTGAGCAAATGTGAAACCGGTAGGCGATGTGAAAGCCTTGGCAAATAATGTGATGAGCGGAAGAACGATAAATGTCGAAATGAGAGCTAGTGCGAAAACGAGCACCGGTCGATCGCGCTTGTGAAACTTCTTGGCTGTTCCGGTTTCTCCGAGATGATTTCCATGCTCCCGGCCTAATCGGGCTGCAATCCAACCAATAAGCATTGTGATCGCAATCTGGACGAGAACAAGGGTAGAACTACGGGAAAGATTGAGATCCTCCGTGGCTGAGCGATAAATATCGGTCTCTATGGTGTTTGTGCGTGGGGTGCCAAGTGCTAAGACGATTCCAAAATTGGCCATGCAGTAGAGGATGACCAAAAGAAATGCTGAGATGAGCGAAGCTCGTAATTGTGGAAGTGAGATGAAAAGCGCAGTGCGTACCTGACCTGCGCCATCGAGGGCAGCGGCCGATTCGATATCGGGATCAAGCGCGCGCCAATGTGATCCTAAAATTCGAGTCGAAAGCCCCACATTCATTAAAACATTTCCCAGAATGATAAATCCCACTCCCGCAGCACCAGGATAAATCGCCCGCCACATGATGGCAACGACAATGTTGGGTAAGAAGAATGGAATGGCGATGAGGGTGCGCATCGTTCTGGAACCTGGAGCGCTGATGCGATACAAGGTAAAGGCGAGTGGAATACTCAACGCTAGGGAGATGAGTGCGGAAGCGAAGGCTTGCCAAAGTGTGAAGAAGACGATTCCCGGCGTTCGGTGATGGAAAATCTCCCGCCACATCTCGTGATTCGCGCCAATATGGATAAGGCGAGTGACGGGAAGTAGAAGAAAGATGGCAAAGAAGAGCGCAGGCAGAATCCAAAGTCTTTGGACTTTATCCCGGATGAGATTCATT
>CAIQXR010000110.1 GCA_903875815.1 uncultured Actinomycetes bacterium | reverse complement strand
TCTCTTAGAATCCGCAGCGAATGGCGTCGCGCTTATCCGACAGGCCTTAGCAAAAGAGGAAGTTGCCCCCACAAACGCTGTAATCCAAGCAATTGCCGACTCTCTTGCGAATAACCTCGATTCACCACGAGCCCTTCACGAGACCATCGATTGGGCTAATCGCACCCTCGCAGGCGAGACCGGTGGTCACGCAGGTGAGCTATCTCGCGCGCTTGATGCTTTGTTGGGTTTAGCTCTCTGAGGTAACCTTCGGCGTGACGATTTCAGCTCCACGAAATAACGCTCCCGAGAGTTCGCTTCGGGCTGCCCTGCGTTCAAGAGTTGTCATCGCTGATGGCGCGATGGGAACAATGCTCCAATCGCAGAACCCGACTCTTGAAGATTTTGAAAATCATGAGGGCTGCAACGAAATCCTTAACGTCTCTCGCCCTGACATGGTCAAGGAAGTACATCGTCGCTATCTTGAAGTTGGCGTGGATGCCATCGAAACAAATACCTTCGGCGCAAATTTTGCGAATCTTGCCGAGTACGGCATTGAGGACCGAATCTACGAACTCGCCTACGCTGGCGGCCGAGTAGCCTGCGAAGTCGCACAAGAATTTTCTACGCCCGATAAGCCGCGTTGGGTCTTGGGATCACTCGGACCCGGAACGAAACTTCCGACGCTTGGTCATACCGAATATCAAACATTGAGATCGGCTTACTTCACTGCGTCGCAAGGATTGTTGGATAGCGGAGTAGATGCGCTACTTATTGAAACCACTCAAGACTTACTCCAGGCGAAGGCCGCTGTTAATGGTGCTCGTGAGGCCATCGATAAGTCCGAACGGGACGTTGTCCTCATTGCACAAGTGACAGTCGAAACAACCGGAACGATGCTGCTTGGCTCAGAGATTGGTGCTGCACTCAACGCGCTTGAGCCGCTCGGTATCGATTTGATCGGTTTGAACTGCGCTACCGGGCCAGCTGAAATGTCCGAACACCTACGCGTTCTATCGCAGGCAGCGAACGTTGGAATATCAGTGATGCCAAATGCCGGACTTCCGGAGCTAGGACCACATGGCGCGACCTATCCGCTTAACCCAGATGAACTAGCAAAATTCCTCTCCGACTTCGTCGACTCTTACAGCTTGACGCTGGTCGGTGGTTGTTGCGGTACGACACCTGAGCATCTGCGCGCGGTTGTAGAAAAACTTGATCGCAAACCGATTGTTCCTGCTCATCCTCAGCACGAAGCGGGAGCTTCCTCGCTCTATCAATTTGTTCCGTTCCGCCAAGACCTTACATACATGTCCATCGGCGAGCGCACCAACGCAAACGGTTCCCGAGCTTTCCGTGATGCACTGCTGAACGATGATTGGCAGACCTGTATCGAGATAGCCCGTGATCAGATTCGCGATGGCGCACACATGTTGGATTTGTCGGTCGACTATGTCGGACGAGACGGAGTTCGGGATATGACCGAACTCGCTTCGCGCTTCGCAACCAGTTCTACTCTTCCTATCGTCTTGGATTCAACCGAGCCCGCTGTTCTCAAGGCCGGTCTTGAACATCTAGGTGGTCGCAGTGTTATCAACTCGGTCAACTACGAAGATGGCGATGGTCCAACTTCGCGCTTTGCTCGAATCATGCCGCTCGTTAAAGAGCACGGCGCTGCAGTTGTTGCCCTCACTATTGATGAAGAGGGGCAGGCTCGTACCGCTGAGTGGAAATTGAAGGTCGCCCGTCGTCTCATCCATGACTTAGTTGATAACTGGGGATTGGACGTCGGAGATATCTTGATCGACGCGCTGACTTTCCCGATTGCGACCGGTCAAGAAGAGACCCGCAGAGATGCGATTGAAACAATTTCGGCCATCAAGACATTGAAAGAGGAATTTCCCGGAGTTCAAACAACGCTCGGTGTCAGCAATGTCTCGTTTGGTCTAAATCCAGCGGCTCGCATCGTCCTTAACTCAGTCTTTTTAGCCGAAGCAGTCAAAGCTGGCTTAGATTCGGCAATCGTTCATCCATCAAAGATCACGCCGATGGCGCGCATTGACGAACGTCAACGCGAGGTCGCTTTGGATTTGGTCTATGACCGCCGCACATTTGATGCCGACGGCAACACCATCTACGACCCACTCTCAACGTTCCTAGAACTCTTCGATGGCGTTGAAGTGGCGTCTTCAAAATTGACTCGAGCCGCTGAACTCGCGGCGTTACCGTTGAACGAACGACTTGAACGTCGAATCATCGATGGTGAAAAGGTAGGGCTCGAAGCAGATCTGCAAACTGCGATGGATGAAGGCCTAAAACCGCTCGCCATCATTAATGATCACTTGCTGGCTGGCATGAAGGTAGTTGGAGAGCTCTTCGGCAAGGGGGAAATGCAGCTTCCATTCGTTCTGCAATCAGCCGAAGTCATGAAATCCGCGGTCGCCTATCTAGAGCCGCACATGGAGAAGAGTGATTCCGAAGGCAAAGGAAAGATTTTGTTGGCAACCGTTAAGGGTGACGTTCACGATATCGGCAAGAATTTGGTGGACATCATTCTCTCCAATAATGGATATACGACGGTCAACATCGGCATTAAGCAGACGGTCAATCAGATTATTGAAGCGGCTGAAGAATCAAATGTGGACGTGATTGGCATGTCCGGACTCCTGGTCAAATCAACCGTGATCATGAAAGAAAATCTCGAAGAACTGACGGCGCGCAGGCTCAATCAGAAATGGCCGATCATCTTGGGTGGCGCCGCGCTGACGAGAAGTTTCGTCGAGCAAGACCTGGCCGAGCAGTTCGATGGAACTGTTCGTTACGCCAAAGATGCCTTTGAAGGTTTGAAGCTGATGGACACAATGATGGCCATCAAAAAGGGTGTGCCGGGCGCAGAATTGCCACCGCTCAAAAAACGCACCACCCCAAATACCCGACTGCTGCGGGAACCAAATCTTGATACAACTCGCTCAGATGTTGCTACCGATAACGCGCTTCCGATTCCACCGTTTTATGGATCGCGCATCGTTAAGGGAATCCCGCTTTCAGATTATTTGGGCATGTTGGATGAACGGGCACTCTTTGTCGGCCAATGGGGATTGCAAGGCAAACGTGGCGAGTACGAATCGATGGTGGAGACGCAAGGCCGGCCACAACTTCGCGCGCTATTGAATGACGCGCAGTCGAACGGTTGGTTGAACGCTGCCGTTGTATACGGCTATTTCCCCTGCTACTCCGAAGGAAACGACCTCGTCATTCTTCACCACGAGGGTCCCGATAAAGGTCAGGAACGAACGCGCTTCACCTTCCCTCGACAGTCACGCGATCGCAGACTCTGCTTAAGCGATTTCTTCCGATCCAAGGAGAGCGGCGAAATCGACACCGTGGCCTTCCATATCGTCACCATGGGACAAAGCGTTTCGGAAGCCACCGGAAAATTGTTTGCTGCCAACAACTATCGCGAATATCTCGAACTCCATGGTTTGTCTGTCCAACTCACTGAAGCACTCGCCGAACACTGGCACGCACGCACCCGCGAAGAGCTCGGTTTCAAGCAAGAAGACGGAAGCGATATCGCGGAAATTTTGGATCAGGGCTATCGCGGCTCACGATACTCGTTTGGCTATCCTGCCTGTCCTGATCTTGAGCAACAAGTGCAGTTGTGTGAACTCCTGGAGCCGGAGCGAATCGGCGTGAACCTCTCGGAAGAGTTCCAATTGCACCCCGAACAATCGACATCCGCAATCATCGTTCATCACCCTGAGGCGAAATATTTCAATGCCAACTAATCCAACTGAATCAGCACTAACGATTCAGGGGGTTCTCTTCGATATGGATGGCACGCTCATCGATTCTGAACCTCTCTGGCATCGCCACGAAGAAGAGTTGATGGCCTCCTTCGATTACATATGGCTTGAAGAGGACCAGCGATATTGTCTCGGCGGACCCCTCAGCAAGGTGGGGCGCTACATGTACGAAAAAGTAGGACATAGAGAAACACCCGAATTCTTCACGGACGAACTAATCCGACGAGTAGAAAATGATTTGCGCAATGGCGTTCTCTTTATGCCGGGCGCGCTTGCTCTCGCTGAATCCATTCATGAAGCTGGCGTAGCTCTCGCCCTAGTCTCGGCCAGCCCACGAAATCTGATGGATGCTGCCTTGGAAGGCGTCGCGATGTCATCTCGATACGGACGCGAGCTTTTCGCCTTGAGTATCTCAGCGAACGACGTTGTGAACACTAAGCCTGATCCTGAGGGATATATCAGCGCCGCTGAACGGCTAGGCGTGAATATTCAGCAGTGTTTAGCGCTTGAAGATTCTCTGACCGGCATTCATTCAGCTACCGCAAGCGGTGCACGGACGATTGCGATTCCGCACTACATCACCGTCGCCGAGAGCGATCGGCTACGCGTTATTCCGTCGCTAGAGAACCTGACAATTTACGACCTGCAATCCTTATTCGATAGCATGGTGTCATGAGCGATGAAGTGACTACGAAAGATATAGATCGCCGATTCGTAGCGGGGGATAGAGTTCAACTCACCGACGCTAAGGGCAAAATGCACACCATCACCTTGGTTGCCGACCGAGAATGGCACACCCACAATGGTTGGCTAGTACATAATGACGTGATCGGTAAACCAGAGGGTTC
>CAIQXR010000109.1 GCA_903875815.1 uncultured Actinomycetes bacterium | reverse complement strand
TGGCCTTGCCGAAGCGATCCGTGATCGACTTAATCGGGCTGCACACTCTGACTAGTCGTAGATGAAAATACGCGAATAGCCCCTATTTTCGTCTCTTAATCACCCATAGAATCTCCCCATGCGCCGCTTTCGAATTGCCATTGTTCTAGCGGCCCTCGCAACTTTTCTTTCACCAGTTCCATATTCACATGCAAGTAATCCGGCGTGTAGCCCCACAATTGCAGCATCCGCCTATTCCGGTTACAACGAAGCGATATTTACCTCTGTTGGCACGTGTGATTGGAACATGACCGGCATCGCGACCATTCTCAATTTGGATATGGTCGGTGGTGGTGGCGGTGGTGGCGCTGGAAGTTGGAATGGTTCATCGTATGGCGGCGGTGGTGGCGGTGGTGGAGCCGGTGGAAATTTCTCCGCCACTAATATTTCAGTAACTCCTGGTAGTACGGTAACTATTACCGTTGGAGCTGGTGGCGCAGCTGGTAGCGCCGCAGCAAGTGCCGGAACGATCGGTACAAGTGGCGGAAATGGTGGCTCAAGCTCGTTCGGAAGTTATTCAATTCCTGGCGGTTATGGCGGCGGTCGAGGTTCGGTTGATGTCGGCGGCGATGGCGGAGCTAGTGGTGGAAGCAATACCACTGGAACTTTCACGAGTGGCTATGCCGGTGGATCACACTATTTATTCAATGGTGGAGGCGGTGGTCTCTTCAATCAAGCGGGTAGTCCGGCTTATTCCAGTCTCGCTGGTTCAGAAAACCAGTTAGGAGCTGTTCCTTCCCAAACCCGCTGGAAGCGGTTCTTTAATAATACGGGCGGAGCAAATTACGCAGACAATATTTGGGTACTCGCTCCCGGTGGAGGAGGAACAGCATATGGTTATGGAGGCAGTGGTCAACCCAATGGTGCAAATGTAAATAATCCTGCCACTGACGGCAGAGCAAATGCTGGCGATGGTGGAGGAGGCGGTCGTGGTTGTCCAACGTCATATAGCACTTGTGCCAATAACGCCGGCTCTGCTGGTGGTACTGGTCGCGTAGAAATCCTTTTTGCTTGGGCCGCAATCAACCAAGCATCGACAATGTCTTTTCAGCTAGGACAATCAAGTTCGCAATTTGTAGCGAACATAACGCCGGGAATCAATGGAAATAACGTTTACATCACAAATGCTGCAACACTCCCAGCGGGTTTAACTTTGAATAGTTCGACCGGTGAAATTTCAGGAACGCCAACAGCAACAATGGCGAGCACCCTCTTTTCATTTAATGCTCAGGACCAGTATTCGTATACATCAATTAATGTCTACATAACGGTGACCAAAGCGCTGCAAACAACTCTTGCACTTTCTGGCGGGACTCTTTACAACGGTGATACCAGAACGCTGACAGCAACTGGCGCATTGGGTACGGGAACGCTTTCCTACACCACGTCTAATTCAAGCATTTGTCAGTTGAGCGGATCAAATAATTCAACACTTACAGCAAAAGCGGGAAGTGGTAGTTGCGTTATCACAGCAACCAAGGCAAGCGATAGTAGTTATGAATCCGGAACTGCTACTGCAACCTTTAATCTAATCAAGAAAACTACGGGATTAGTTTTCACAAAAAATCTCAATAGTCCCCAACCTACAAATACTTCAATCACCTTAACTGCAACCGTCCCAACCCAAGCGACGGGCACAATTACCTTTACTTCAAATGGATCGCCGATAAGTAATTGCGGCTCTTCAGGAGTCGTGACGGTTTCTAGCGGTGTTGCTACATGTTCATGGACGCCCGCTAGCACGACTGGAACTCCGTTCTCGCTCGTCGCTTCCTATTCGGGTGACTCCACATACGCAACAGATTCTTCAACGATCTCGAACTTTTCTATCTATTCACCAATCTCATTGAGTTACTCCAATCTTTCTTTGGCCCTCAGCGCCGGTGGGACAGCCTCACCCACTGTCAGTGGCGGAAGTGGAAGCTATTCTGGGTGGAGTTGGTCGATTGCAAAGACTTCCGATTCATCTTCAGTTTCAGGAATTACGATTTCAGGCGGCGTAGTAACAGTAGATGTTTCGACGGCTGCAGGTACATATCCGATGACCGTTACTACAACCGATGGAGCAGGTACTACTCAAACTGCCACGATAACAATCACTGTTTCACGCATCGCAATTAACTTGTCGTATACGGACACTTCCACTTCCTTTGGCACGGCGCTCACCATTCCAGCGACAGTTTCTGGCGGCGTGGGATCGCCATCGACATGGACTTGGTCAATTGTGAAAGCGTCAGATAGTTCAACT
>CAIQXR010000108.1 GCA_903875815.1 uncultured Actinomycetes bacterium | reverse complement strand
GCTCTGATGCAGATTCTCACCGAGCCAAAGAACGCACTCGTGAAGCAATATGCCCGTCTCTTTGAACTCGATGGCGTTGAACTTGAATTCACTAATGAAGCACTTGAAGTCGTTGCTGATCTCGCAATCAAGCGCGGTACCGGTGCTCGCGGCCTGCGCGCCATTATGGAAGAGACGCTCATGGGCGTTATGTATGAGATTCCATCACGTTCTGAAGTAGCAAAAGTTATCGTCGGCCCCGAGGTTGTCCGCAAGGAATCGCTACCTATTTACGTCAATCGCACCGCTGGCGGACCTAAGCGCAGCAAGACGGAGAAGGCCGAGAAGGCTGGCGACTCCGGAATCGATAAGAGCGCCTAACTAATCTAGACTGCTCCACCATGAGCACCCAGAGTCCCAAGCCCGAGATTGCGCTAGCTGCAAGCTTTACCCCTGCAGATATAGAGGCTCCGCTCTATCAAAAGTGGCTCGATGCCGGCTACTTCACTGCGGATAGTTCTTCAGAGAAGCCACCGTTCACCATCGTTATCCCACCTCCAAATGTCACCGGCGTTCTCCACATTGGTCACGCACTCGATCACACACTCCAAGATATTTTGACGCGCATGAAGCGCATGAAGGGCTTTGAAGCGCTCTGGCTTCCAGGTATGGACCATGCCGGTATTGCCACACAAAATGTTGTTGAAAAACAATTGGCTGCCGATGGACTGAGTCGCCATGATCTTGGTCGTGAAAAGTTTGTCGAGAAAGTCTGGAAGTGGAAGGAAGAATCTGGCGGCTCCATTCTTGGCCAGATGAAACGTCTCGGCGATAGCGTCGACTGGACCCGTGAAGCGTTCACTATGGATGCGGGACTTTCTAAAGCGGTACTCACAATTTTCAAGCGTCTCTACGACGCTGGGCTTATCTATCGCGCCGAACGCATCATCAACTGGTGCCCGCGCTGCTTGACCGCACTTTCGGATATTGAAGTTGAGCACCATGATGACGAAGGCGAATTTGTTTCCGTGCGTTATGGCGATGGCGAACAGAGCATTGTTGTTGCCACTACTCGCGCTGAGACCATGATGGGCGATGGCGCTGTTGCTGTTCACCCGGATGATCCTCGCTACCAGCATTTGATCGGTACTGAAGTTCTCCTGCCGTTGGTCAATCGCATGATTCCGATTATTGCGGATGAACTCGTTGATCCTGAATTTGGAACTGGCGCAGTCAAAGTAACTGCTGCTCACGATCCCAATGACTTTGAAATGGCGATGCGCCATAACGTTCCCTTCGTTGTGATCATGAATGAACATGGTGTGATGGCCGGAACTGGCACCGAGTTTGATGGTATGGATCGCTTTGAAGCACGCGTTGCTGTTGTAGCAAAATTAAAGGCGCTAGGCCGCGTTGTTGCAGAGAAGCGTCCTTATATTCACGCTGTCGGTCACTGCTCACGTTGCGATACAACCGTCGAACCACGCCTCTCTAAGCAATGGTTCGTGAAAGTTGCGCCATTGGCTAAAGCTGCTGGCGACGCCGTTAGAGATGGCCGCGTAAAGATTGAGCCAGAAGAACTTGCACCGCGATACTTTGATTGGGTCGATGGAATGCACGACTGGTGTATCTCTCGCCAATTGTGGTGGGGACATCAGATCCCGGTCTATTACGGACCTAATGATGAAGTAGTTGTATGTGGTCCTGGTGAAACACCACCAGCCGGCTATACCCAAGACCCTGATGTTCTAGATACCTGGTTCTCATCCGCGCTATGGCCATTCTCGACTTTGGGCT
>CAIQXR010000107.1 GCA_903875815.1 uncultured Actinomycetes bacterium | reverse complement strand
TTCTCATTGCACCGCAGGCATGGATTAGGCGTACGACCCTGCGCATACTCCGACATGAAATTCTCAACAACACCTTCATGAAACTCTTCGGCCATATCCCAGATATAGAAAGGAATGCCAATGACATCAGCTGCCCGCCTGGCATCATGTGAATCTTCTACTGTGCAGCAGCCTCGCGCACCAGAACGATACTTCTGTGGATTGCTCGAGAGCGCTAAATGCACGCCAATGACTTCGTGACCGGCCTCATGAACGCGCGCTGCCGCGACCGCTGAATCAACGCCACCTGACATGGCTGCGATCAACTTCATTTTCCACCCGCAGCAATCTTTGCTCGTGACACAACTGCGCCAATATTTTCAAGAACGTAATCCACATCCGCTTCACTAGTGATGCGGCCGAGTGAGAATCGAAGCGATGACATGACATCTTTTTCGGCAAGGCCTAGCGATAGTAAGACATGGCTAGGGCGATGAACTCCCGCACTGCAGGCCGAACCCGTTGAACACGAGATACCCGCTTGATCGAGTAATAAAAGCAAGCTTTCATTTTCAGTGCCAGGGAAAGTCACATTCACGATACCGGGCAGCATTTCCGAGCTTCGCCCGTTGATGCGAACTTCAGGAAGAACCTTGGTAACTCCAGAAATAAATCGATCGCGAAGTGCAGCCACTCGCGTGAATTCAGAAGTGCGATTCGCATGGGCATATTTGGCCGCTTCAGCAAAGGCCACAATCGCAGGCGCGTTGATAGTGCCACTTCGTAAATCGCGTTCTTGCCCGCCGCCATGCAAGACCGGGGTGATATCTACTCCCCCGCGCAAAATTAAAGCTGCAATACCGAGCGGTCCGCCAATCTTGTGGGCACTAATTGTTGCGGCCGTAACTCCCAGTGCCGCGAAATCGAAATCGATTTTTCCAAAACTCTGCACAGCATCTGTGTGTACCGGAATCGAGCCAGCCATCGCCACAACTTGGGAAATGGGCTGAATCGTCCCTAACTCATTGTTCGAATGCATCACGCTTATGAGAGCGATCGATTCCCGATTCGCTTCAACTATTTTTTGCAGGGCAATCAGATCAATGACGCCTTCCGGTGTAATAGGAATCTGAATCCACTGGGCGCCCTCGTGGGCAACTAACCATTCGACCGGATCGATGATGGCGTGGTGTTCGAAGGCCGACGTAACAATGATCTTTCGGTTTGGATTTTCCGAAACTGCCTTCCAATAAAAACCTTTGACTGCGAGATTATTTGCTTCGGTGCCTGAACCAGTGAAGATAATTTCGCTGGCGCGCGCGCCGGCAATAGCGGCGATTGTTTCGCGGGATTCTTCTACTCCTTTGCGCACTGCCCGACCCTGCGAGTGCAGACTTGAAGCATTTCCAATATCGCGGAGTGACGCGTTCAGCGCCTCAATAGCGGGCTCCACCATGGGCATGGTGGCAGCGCAATCGAGGTAGATGGACACCCCGCCAGTCTAGTTAATAGGCGGAGTTAACTCGTTACGGCGCTATTTCTTCGCTGAAATAGCAGCGGTGGCTTGCGGCAAGACGGTGAAGAGATCTCCCACGACGCCATAGTCAGCAAGTTCAAAGATCGGTGCTTCTGGATCCTTGTTGATCGCCACGATCGTCTTACTGGTCTGCATGCCAGCTCGGTGCTGAATCGCACCAGAGATTCCGCAGGCAACATAGAGAGATGGGCTTACGGTCTTACCGGTCTGCCCTACTTGATGGGAATGTGGATACCAGCCGGCATCCGTTGCCGCGCGTGATGCTCCCACTGCCGCGCCCAAGACATCGGCCAATGCTTCAACGGGAGTGAAGTCGCCATTAGTTCCGCGGCCACCGGAGACAACGATCGTCGCTTCAGTGAGTTCGGGGCGACCGCCCTTAACTGCTGGCTCGATAGAGATTCGGGAGACTAATTGCGTTTCTGGTGCTGGCGAAAAGGCGAACTCTTCTTTTGCGGGCGAGCTCGATACAGCTGCTACCTCAATCGAGTTGGAGCGAAGCGTGATGATTGCTGTTCCATGAGAGACCTGCGAGTGAACTGTCGTTCCGCCACCAAAGACTGATTGGGTAGCGACAAGTGAGGCATCGAGATCGATGGCGTCAGTGATGATTCCGGAGTTAGTGCGAACAGCAACACGCGCCGCAATTTCTTTTCCGCGGGCAGATGAAGTAATAAGTAGCGCCGCTGGACTTTCCTTCGCGATGACTTCAGCCAATCCTTGCGCAATTGGTGCTACGGAATTCTTATCGAAATCTGTGCCGGTCACAACAATGATGCGGTCTATCGGATAATTACTCAATGTTGCAGCAACAGCTGGGCCATCATTGGAGGCAACAACTGCGATTACATCGCCGATGCGCTTGCCAAATGTAGCGAGCTCCCCTACTGATTTATGAGCAACGCCGTTGGTGCTATCTACAAAGATCAATACCTTCGACATCGTTACACCAACCGCTTCTCTGCTAGGAATGTGACAAGTTCGGTTCCACC